>CANROY010000005.1 GCA_947632355.1 uncultured Bacilli bacterium | reverse complement strand
TCCCGAACAGAGAAGTTAAGCACTGAAACGCCGACAATAGTGTAAGCGAAGATAGGAAGTTGCCTATTTTTTTTTGCCTTTTTTTAAATACTGATAAAAATAACTGTCAAGCATCCTATAAATGATTGAATTAAATAAATTTCCTTTGCTATAATACTAATAGGTGATAAAAAATGGAGTTTAAATATACATCAAGAAGTGAAAGAGATACTTTAGAATTAGCAGAAAATCTTGAAAGTGAAAAATTTCCGAATATGGTGATTTGTTTAGAAGGAGAACTTGGTAGTGGTAAAACCATCTTTGTTAAAGGTTTTGCTAACGCTTTAGGCATTGAAGAAAATGTAACTTCTCCAACATTTAATTTAATCAAAGAATATCCAAATGGAGAACTTCCTTTATACCATATGGATGTTTATCGACTTGAAGGTGCTTGTGAAAATGTTGGTTTTGATGAATATTTTAATAAAGGTGGAGTTACTATTATTGAATGGTCTGATTTGATTTGCAATTGCTTGCCCGAAAATAGATTAGATATTAAATTTAAAGTAATAGATGAAAACACAAGAGTCTTAGTATTTGAACCACATGGTAAAGAATATGAAGATTTGTGTCAAAGTGTGTTATAATAGAACTCGAATACGAGTTTTTTTGTTTTAGATGGAGGTTTAAGGATGTATACGTTATATATTGATACACATAGTGATAAAATTTGTCTAGTGATTTTTAAAAATGATAAAGTACTTGTAGTAAATGAAAAAGAAACACATCAACATAGTACAACAACAATGCCGGTTTTAATTGAAAGTTTAAAAAAAGCAAGTATTGAAATAGAAGATATTAGTGAAATTTTTGTCGTAAATGGTCCTGGTTCTTTTACAGGTGTACGTTTAGGTGTAACCATTGCCAAAACTCTTGCTTATACCTTAAATAAACCAATTAAAACAATATCTAGTTTACTAGTAAAAGCGGTTTCTTTTGAACATGAAGAAATCAATATTATAGAAAGAGAAAAAAACGGTGTTTTTATTGGTACGTTTGATGAAAGTAATCATTTAATAGGTGAATATCGATATCTTAAAAATAGCGAGTACGAAAAAAGTACAAAAGATATAGAAGACGTATCCATTGATTATGAAAAAGTTTGTGCGTATTTAAAAGGTCAAGAAAGTATAAATCCTCATGCTGTTAATCCTTTGTATGTAAAATTAATTGAGGTGCAAAAATGATAAGGCCATTAGAAGAAAAAGATTTTGAAAGTGTTTATGCATTAGGAAATCTTTTAAATGAAAATTTCTCTAAAACAAATCAATTAGACCAATTATTAAAAGATCCTTATACCAAATTATATGTTTATGAAGAAAATGAAAAGATTGTAGGTTTTTTAATGTATACGGAATTAGAAGAAACAATTGATATTTCTAATATTTATGTAGAGGAAGAGTATCGCCATAAAAAAATTGCGAGTAATTTACTTGATACAATGATAAGTAAGATGAAAGATACGGTTAAATTAATCACATTAGAAGTAAGAAAAGATAATGAACCGGCCATCTCTTTGTATCAAAAATTTGGTTTTGAAATTATGCATATACGTGAGAAATACTATAAAGATGTGGATGCTTATTTAATGGGAAGAAGGTTTGAAATATGAAAGATGTTTATATTTTATCTATAGAATCCTCTTGTGATGAAACGAGTATGGCTATTGTAAAAAATGGTACAGACATTGTTGCTTTTACTGTATTAACCCAAATGGATACCCATGCAAATTTTGGTGGAGTGGTTCCCGAAATTGCTTCTCGTATGCACACTGAAAACATTACGATGGTTTTAGAAGAAACTTTAAAGAAAAGCAGTATTAAAATAGAAGAGGTAGATGCTATTGCTGTAACGTATGCACCCGGGTTACTCGGTAGTTTACTTGTAGGAGTAGAGTTTGCCAAAACCCTTGCTCTTGTGTATAAAAAGCCTTTAATTGCTGTAAATCACACAATAGGACACATTTATGCCAATGCCATAGAAAACACCTTAGAATTTCCTTTACTTGCCTTAGTTGTAAGTGGAGGGCATACCGATCTTATTTTAATGAAAAAAGATTATGATTTTGAAATCCTTGGAAGTACGTTAGATGATGCAGTTGGTGAATGTTACGATAAAGTAGCAAGAGTGCTTGGTTTAAAGTATCCGGGTGGACCAAATGTGGATAAGTTAGCCTTAGAGGGAAACGATACCTATAACCTACCAAAACCTGTCAAGGATACTACGTATAACTTTAGTTTTAGTGGCCTAAAAAGTCATATTATAAATTTAGTACATAATGAAACACAAAGAGGAAATGAGATTCGAAAAAGCGATTTAGCCAAGAGTTTTCAAATTACTGTTGTAGATGAATTAACGCGTAAAGTAGAACTTGCCTTACAAAACAATAACGTAAAAGAACTTATTATTGCGGGTGGTGTATCAGCCAATCGTTATTTACGAGAGGAAATTAAAAAAGTGGCAGAAAAATATCATGTACATTTAAGTATTCCTAAGATGGAATATTGTACTGATAATGCTGCTATGATTGGTGCTGCTGCCTACCCATTATATAAACAAAAGAAATTTGCAGATTTTGATTTAAATCCCAAAAGTCAAGCAACTATAGTTGACCAATAAAAAAACAAACTTTTTTCATTTAAAGTTTGTTTTCTTTTTCTTTATAAAACTTTTCCCATAATTGTTCTTCTGTTAGCCAATCATGTTCTTGCGTTCTTTTTTCAATATATTGATCAAATGTCCCAATAACTTTTGCAGGGACACCTGCAACCACACTATTTGGAGGAACATCTTTCGTAACAACACTGCCCGCTCCAATAATGGCATTAGGCCCTATTCTTACATTACTTAAAATAGTTGAATTACAACCAATAAATACATTATCCATCACTTCAATACAACCGGCTTGATAAGGAAAAGAACCTCTATTTAGTTTGTTTAAGCCTAAATGAAAAACATCATGAGTAACAAAAGTCACATTACTTGTTACAATATCGTTATTATGAAACTTAATGAGTTTAGGATCCGATGGAATGAATCGAGGTTGAAAAAAGAAGTTTTCTCCGACACCTTTAAATAATTGGTGTTTTATAATATAACGATTTCTCTTATCGCTATTAATTATTAAAGCAATACGTAATCTTCTTAATTGATTTTTAGTATATTCTTTCATTTGTTATCACTCTTTTTTATCATATCAAATTTATATAGAAATGACAAATTTTTATTCTGGAAATCCAGGTATTGTTTCTATTGAGTCTTCTTCTTGATCCGTTGTATCATTTTCTTCCTCAAGGCTGGAATCATCCAAATTTGTTTCTGGAGTTGTATTATTATTATCTATTTCAACATCATTATTTTCCGTAGTAGTATTGGTACTACAAGATTCATTAATCGTTATAGTAATACTAGAGATTGAACTTAATAAAGTACCAGTATTTACACTTTGTTTTCCAATTAAACCGGGAATATTTTCACTACAACTAAATTCTTTATATAGAGTAATATTATGATTTTTTGTCCATTCTTCAGCATATTTAACGGTACTTCCAACAAAATTTGGTACAGTGGTTTCTTTTGTACCACCGGTAATTCCTTTTCCAATAATAGGAGAGGTATATTCTTCATTATAATCATAAGAGAATGTCTTAATCTTTTCTTCTTCTTTAATTCCTAAATTGACATCAAAAGTTTCTTTAATAGCAGCAAGACTATTCTCATGGTATCCTAAAGCAGATAGTTGTAATCCACCAATCATAACAGGTAAATTATAAACTTCCAAATACGTTTTTTGAATGTTTATAAAATCATTTCCCTTTAAACCTTGTATCAGCATAGTTTTTAACGTTTGATAAAAAGATAAAATATTGGTTGTCGTTAAATTTGTTGCTATATTATGACTAACAACATCTAAAAGATTTTCAAATGTACTAAAACTCTTAATACTTAAAATTTTTTTAGTAATGGCTTCTACAATCTGTTGTTGATGACGGTTACGTGCTAAATCACTTTCTAAAAATCCATGACGATTACGAGCATACGCAAGTGTTTGTTCTCCATTTAAATGTTGTAATCCTGTATCCATACAAACCAGTTTGGACATATCTCTTAAAGAATTACTTTCACACAATTTTCCTTTACCATAACGTTTTACATATACATTATAATTTGGTTGTTCAACATCTATATCAATACCTCCGAGCGTATTTACTAAGTCAATAACCCCATTAAAATTAATTTTTGCATAGTAGTCAATTTTAATATCAATTAAATTTTGTATGGTATTGATGACACAATCCGTTCCATAAGCAGCAGAAGAATTAATTTTATGAGAACGATTGTTGTTACAAGCAATTGGTACATATAAATCTCTTGGGAGACTTAACATCGTTGCATTTAATGTTTTTGGGTTAAAAGAAATAAGCATTAATGTATCTCCATTAAAAGCAGCATTTCCATCCAATCCATCCTTTTCTGAATCAACACCCATTAATAAAACCGTAAATGGTTCTGTTAACTTTTTATTGGTATTTGTATTAGTTTTGGTTTTCATATTTTCACTATATTCATACAATACTTTTGTTTCTTCTCCAATATGTTCATAAAAAGTTTCACTACTAAATAGAACAACATAATTACTTGAGACAAAAGCAGCATCAATCTCTTCCTTATACAAAGAATTAAGCATAGTATAGTAATCATCAAAATATTCAACTTCATAATTTAAATTATTTTTTTGTATTAAGGTATTAGCAAGAACATAACCTTCTATATCTTCATTGTTACTAATCATACCAATTTTACTTTTTGCATTTAGTTCAGTATCTTTTAAAGAAATTAAATTCGTTGTATAGTGTGTATATTCTTTTTTCGAAAACATTTCTAATTTTTCAAATAAGGTATTGATTAAACTAGAACTAAAAAATAGAGTTAAAAATAAAAGCAAATGAATAATTGTTAGAACTAAAAAACTTTTATATTGACTGGTAACCAAATTGGATAAACCAAAGAGTAAATACGTTATAAACCAAGTTAAGAAGATTACAAATACAAAAATACGCACAAACGTTTCAATACCTTCTAGTTGATAAATAGATTTCGTAAAAAAAACAAATCCACATAGAAACATGATATTTGAAAGTATATAACTAAAGAGTAAATATTTATTTGATCGTTTTATTTTTCTAAAAAGTACTTTCATATTTTTTTAATCCTCTCATATTTTATTATTATATAATAAATTGGGTCTTCTATACAATAATCATTTATTTGACAATACCTTAACAATACTAGACGACGATATTCTTTTATTTACTATTGTTTAATGCTATAATTTAAATACGTAGGGAAGTGAAATTATATGAAAAAAAATTTGAAAAAATATTTACAAAAAACTTTTTCTTTATTTTTAAGTACTTCAATTCTTTTTTCCTCTATTTTTTCAATTCCTGTACAAGTTTTAGCAGGAGAAACGTATGTTGGACGAATTACTGGAGAAGATGTCCGTTTACGTTCAAAACCTACAACTGCTAAAGAAAACGGGGTTAGTAATATTTTATTAGAATTAGATGAAGGAACGGTTGTTACGGTTTTATCTTTAAATAAAACAGATGGTGGAGGATGTTCCAATGGTTGGTATCAAGTAAGTTATCAAAATATCACTGGCTATATTTGTGGTACGTATTTATCGATTGATGGCTATGATATTTATGATCGCCCATGGACAAGTCCTAAGAAAGCCATTGTAGGAGGAGCTAAATTTATTGCAAATTCTTATATAAGTCGCGGTCAATTTACGAGTTATTTAAAAAAATATAATGTCAATCCAGATGGCTACTATGATGTTTATAATCATTTGTATATGGCCAATATTCAAGCTCCAGCGAGTGAAGCAAGTTCAAGTTATTCAACGTATACTAAAAATGGTTTATTTGATTTACCTTTAGAGTTTAATATTCCTATCTATGAGAATATGGCAGAAGTATACAATCGACCAGGAAAGAATTTAGCAACTGTAGAAAAAACAACAAGTGTAACCGATGCTGCATTTGAGCAAGCTTTAGATAAAGAAGGATTTCCTGAAAGTTATAAACAAGCTTTAAGAGTATTACATTCTAAACATGCCAATTGGACTTTTAAAGCAATGCATACTGGTTTAGATTTTAAAACGTCTGTAGAGGCATTTAAAAATGTTGGAGCTGTTCAAGGTGGTACGCAATATTATGATATGAGTAGTGGTTCACCTGTACAATATGGTCATGATACCAATTGGTATTATCCAAATTTTGAAACAACGGCTTATTTCTTAGATCCAAGAAACTTTTTAACAGAAAAATATATCTTACAATTTGAAAGTTTAGAAAATTCTTCTAATTACACTGAAAATGTTGTATCAGGTGTATTAAAAAATACCTTTATGGATGGCTATTCCATTCTTGATAACCAATCTTATGCTTCTATCTTTGTAGAAGCTGGTAAAACAGCAAATGTTAGTAGTGTTTATTTAGCCTCTCTAGCCAAACAAGAATCTGGAGTAAACGGAAGTGGAGCAACAACAGGAGCACAATTTGAATACGAAGGAAAAACTTATAGTGGTTTATTTAACTTCTTTAATATTGGTGCGAATAGTAGTGCATCCAATCCTTTAAGAGCTGGTCTTGTATACGCCAGTGGTGGTGCTTGTACAATGTGTAGTAATAACGAAGTTTATAAACAAACTTTAACTTTAGCCTCTTCTTTAAGTATTAGTGGCTATCGTACCAAGGGTACTTATATCTCTGGGTTTACAGTTGGAGATAGTCTAGAAACTTTAAAAGCAAAATTAGGTGGTGTTCCTATTACAACCAATAGTACTGTTCTAGGTACCGGTACAACAGTTTCTTATAATAATGAAACCTTTACAATCGTTATTTATGGAGATTTAAGTGGCGATGGTCAAATCAATTCTGCCGATTTATTAAAAATGAGACAATATTTATTAGGATTAACAAGTTTAAATGGTGCCTATAAAGAAGCTGCTTCTTTAACCGGAGATAAAACCATTAATTCTGCTGATTTATTAAAAATGAGACAATACTTATTAGGAACAGGTACGATTTCTCAAAGTTAGGAGGAAAAGAATGAAGAAAGTATTTCAAATATTTATTGCTATAGTATTATTTCCTATCGTAGTACAAGCAGCAGGGACCTATTCTTTAAGTGTTCCATCCTCTGTAGAAGTAGGAAGTACAGTAACTGCAAGTATTACCGTAAAAAATGTTGCTGCTTGGAACATACATATTGCTTCTTCTGGAAATACAAGTGGATGTTCTACTACTTTTGCAGATGCATCTACAAATGGAAAAAATACAACCAAAACATTTAGTGTAAAATGTAAAGCTACAAGTATTGGAGCAATGGCTTTTACTGTTAGTGGAGATATTACAAGTGCAGATGGTAAAAATACAAATGTTTCTACCAGTAAAAGAGTCACTATTACCCAAGTAAGAGAAAAAGCAACTGACCCTAATCTTGCTTCTATAACCATTGAAGGGTATGAACTAACGCCCGCTTTTAGTAAAGATACATTAGAATATGAAATTACAGTACCATCTACAGTCAATAAAATTAAAATAGATGCTAAAGCCAATGAATCCCATGCTTCTGTTTCAGGTACTGGAGAATTAGAAGTAACAGAAGGATTAAATACTTTTGAAATTATTTGTACAGCTGAAAATGGTACAACCAAAACATATATTGTAAAAGTAAATGTAGAAGATACAAATCCTATTGAAGTGAAAGTAGGAAACGATACCTATACAATTATTAAAAATGCAAAAAATTTAATCAAACCAGAAACCTATGAAGAAAAGACAGTACTAATAAATGATTTTACAATCCCTGCTTTCTATAGTGATATCACAAAGTTTACTTTAGTAGGATTAAAAAGTGCAGAGGGTAAAATAAGTCTAGCTATTTATGATGAAAATAAAAATACGTATACGCTATATAATGAAATGAATCAAAATACACTTACCTTATACTTAACGGATTTTGATAAAGAAATAAAAGGCTATAAAAAAGGAACTCTTGTCATTAATGATATAACCGTTCCAGTCTATCGTTATAGTGATTCTAGTCGATTCGTTTTAGTCTACGGCTTAAATGTAGAAACGGGTAAATATGATTATTATCGTTATGATACCAAAGAAGGTACTTTTCAAATTTGGGATACAGAAGAATTAGATGTCTTAAAAAAAGATGTGCAAACTTATATGATATTATCTATTGGTTTAGGAGGCATATTATTCTTATCTTTCATTTTAATTCTTCATTTACTAAATAAAAAAGAGAAACCAAAAAAAGACAAGAAAAAGGATAAAAAGCAATCCAAAGAAAATAAATCTTTAGATAAAAAGATAGAAGAGTTTGATCAATTTTAAAAAGTAGAAAATTAGTTTTTCTTCTTTTTTTTCATTAATTACGTTATAATAAAGTTGGATGTGATAAAGATGTATGTAAATGGTCATGATGTATTTATCATTGTATTTGTTACGTTTTTATGTAGTTTAGTTGTTACCCCAATTGTAGAAAGAATTGCCAGACACGTAAAAGCTTTTGATTATCCTAATAAAAGACGTTTAAATAAAATACCAATGCCTACTTTAGGAGGTCTTGCTATTTTCTTTTCTTTCATGCTTGGTTATATGCTATACGCAAGAAGTAGTGTCCAAATGCTTTCTATTTTAATGGGTAGTTTTTTACTTATCTTTATGGGCTTTATCGATGATATTAGTCCCTTAAGAGCAAGATATCAATTACTTACGCAAATTGTCGCTGCCTGTATTGTTGTTTTTTATGGGCAAATTTCTTTAAATTATGTTAGTATTTTAGGATTCCATTTTACATTTGCAACTCCTTGGAATTATCTCATTACCATTGTTTTAATCTTAGCGATTATGAATGCTATTAATTTATCGGATGGATTAGATGGTTTATGTTCTGGTATTAGTTCTATATACTTTTTAACGATTTCGGTAATTGCCTTTATGATGAACGCTCAACAAGGTTTAGATACAACACTTGCTCTTATTATGCTAGGGGCAACATTAGGATTTTTGGTTTATAACTTTCCACCGGCTAGAATTTATTTAGGAGATACTGGAAGTAACTTTTTAGGATTTATTATTGCTGTTACAACCCTTTTAGGATATAAAACCGCAACATTCACATCTTTAATTATTCCACTTATTATATTAGCAACACCAATACTGGATGTTGTCTTCTCCATATTAAGAAGAATTTTAAAAAAACAAAATCCATTAAATACGCCAGACAGAGAACATTTTCATCATCAACTTTTAAATATGCAATTTTCAACAAGAACTTCTTTACTCATTATTTATGCAATTGATATTATCTTTGCTGGTCTATCTATTTTCTATGCTCTAGGAGATACAAGCTATGTGATTTTAATTTATATAGGTTTAATGCTTATTTTCTTATTTATAGTTTTAAAAACAAATATTTTGTTTAACCATCATAAAGAGAATAAAAAAAATAAATAATTTAGGAAGGTGTTTAAAAATGATAAAAAAAGGTTATTTTCATTATTTTCTATTTTTATTACCATTTCTTGATTTCTTTTCTTGCTTGCATCCTGTTTGCTATAATCTAGTTTTAGGAGTGAAAGGAATACTTTTACTTTTTGTACTATTCTTTCTTTTAAAAAGAAAAGAAAATCATAAAATACTCATTTTTTTAGGAATCTTTTTTGTTTTATTTCTTACGTATTGTTTAAAAACACATTTATCTTTTGGAAAAGAACTTACTTATATTTTAACTTTATTTTCTTTACCAACATTACTCTTATTTTTTACAACTTATGAAGGTGAAGAAATAAATAAACAAACGATTACGATTGTTAGTTGTCTTTACTTTACTCTATTTTTAATAGCCAATCTTTTTTCTATAACGATTCCTTATTCTTTTGTTTATCTTTTATTTATAACTTTTAGTTTATCTTTTGTTTATTTAATAGAAAGTCATTCGTATTTATTAAAACTTTTTATGCTCCTTCTACTATTACTTTCTAGTTTGTTTATCAAAGCCAAAACGTTTTATTTAAGCTTTTTACTTCTTTTTATTGGTTTTCTTCTATGCAATATAAAAAAAGTATTTGCATATTGTAAAAAAGATTCCTTTAAAACGCTGATAACTATTTTGGTGATTGCTTTAGGAATTACCGTTTATTTACCAAATATGCATATAGAAGAACTATTGCCTTTAAAATATACATCAATGAATGAAATGTTTCATGGACGCATTACAAATATTAAAAATGCAAATCAAAGTTATTTAGATGGAAGTGGTGTAGAAAAACTTCTTGGTTTTGGAGTAGAAAATAGAACAGTAGTAGAAATAGATGCTTTGGATATTTTTTATAGTATAGGGTTTATTGGAAGTCTTTTTTATCTGATTTACTTTGCGTATGCTTTAAAACAAATAAAGTTAAAGAAAAATTATATTTTTATCTTTATTCTTGTTCTTCTTTTATCTTGTTTAGGAAATGTTCTTACAAATCCTTATCTTATTTTCTTTATTGCTTGTTTAGTACCTATTTCGAAAACGGATACAGGCATAAGAAAAAAAGATATCTTACTGGTTAGCAATATGTATCCGGATAGTAAAAATCCGCACTATGGTGTCTTTGTTAAGAATACCTATGATTTATTAATTGCTAATGGTTATACGATTGATTTAGCATTTATGAATAAAACGATTGGAAAATGGAATAAATTTATAGAATACGTGCGTATGTGTGGTCTATCGCTTTTAGAAGCAACCTTCTTAAACTATGATTATATCTATGTACATTTTGCTTCACATACACCTGCAGGAGTATTTATTCCAAAACTTTTATCTCGAGACACTAAGTTAGTGATGAATGTTCATGGAAACGATGTAGTATCCGATACAAAAACGGATCAAAACTATCAGTTGCTTACTAAACTTTTCTTAAAAGCATCCGATATCATTATTTCACCTTCTAACTATTTTAAGAAAGTGTTAATGAAAGATTATCATATAGATAAAAAGAAAATTGTTGTGTATCCTTCAGGTGGCGTAAATATAGATGTATTTAAAAAGATAAATAAAAAAACAGCCTTAAAAAATGCTTCCTTAGATTCGAAATACAAATACTTTGGATTTGTTAGTCGTATTGATAAAGATAAAGGCTACGATACGTATATAAAAGCCATCAATGAATTAAAGAAAAGTAAAAAATTAGATAAGAATATTCGTTTTATTTTAGTTGGTAGTGGTAGGGAAGAATCTACTTTAGAAAATTTAATTAAAAAATATAAAGTAGAGAAACTAGTCATTCGAAAACCAATGGTCTCTCAAGAAGAATTAGTGAGTATTTATAATTCTTTAGAAGCACTTGTCTATCCAACACGTATGAAAAGTGAAAGTCTAGGACTTATTGGCTTAGAAGCGATGGCAACCTCTACTTTGGTGATTGGTCCGAATAAATATGGTCCAAGTGATTACTTAAATGATGAAAATAGTTTACTATTTAATCCTAGCAATGAAAAAGAACTGGCAGAAAGAATACTAGAAGTTTTAAGTATGAAAACAACCGCTAAGAATAAAAAAATTAAGAATGCTTTACAAACGGTAGATGCGTACACAAATCAAAATACAAAAGATATATTATTAAATGTGTTTAAGAAAATGTGATAAATATAAAGACGAAAAAGGTGAATGCAAGAATTTCCTTTTTTTTCTTTTTTTATTTTGATAAAATAATAATGAGGTTAGAATATGAAAAATGCCATAATTATTTTAAATTACAATGATTGGGAAAATACAAAGTTACTCGTACAAGACATTAAGAAGTATAAAACATTAGATTATATAATAATTGTAGATAATAAAAGTACAGACGATTCTATTTTAGAGTTAAAAAAATTAGAAACTGATAAAATTATTTTAGTTGAAGCAAAAGAGAATAATGGTTATGCGGCTGGGAATAATATTGGTATTCAATATGCAATAGAAAAATTGAATGTAGAAAATATTATTATTAGTAATCCTGATATTATTGTAAGAGAAAAAGATTTAGGGATTTTACTGCATGATTTAGAAAATGAAAATATTTCGGTAATTGCCCCCGTTATTAAAGAACCATTAGGTATTTCTCGTGGTTGGAAACTTCCGACATTTCTATCTGAATTAATTTCAAATATTCCATTTGTAAGACGTTTTGAGTTTTCAATACTTTCTTATCCCAAAGAAAACTATAAAGAGGATTTAACACAAGTAGATGTTGTAAAAGGATGCTTTTTTATTATAAAAAAAGAAGTATTAGATGCCATCGGCTATTTTGATGAACATACATTTTTGTATTACGAAGAAATTATTATGGCCAAAAAATTAAAGGATTTAGGATACAAAACATATGTTAATAATCGTGTTACGGTACTTCATGCATTAGATCAATGTATTTCTAAAAATGTAAAACGTATTGAGAAATTTAAACTAATAAAAGATAGCCAACTTTATTATGAAAAAGAGATAGTAAAAAGAAATGTATTTGCTATTCTAATATTAAGAATATTTTACTATTTTTATCTATTTGGTTTGCAAATAGAAGGTATGTTTAGAAAAAAATAAGCAAGGAGAAAGAGAAATGAAAAATATAATCATTATTGGTGCAAGAGGCTATCAATCAAATTATGGCGGATGGGAAACTTTTGTGACAAATCTAATTCAAAATTATAAAGATAAGTCTGTTAAATTCCATATACCAGAACTGAATCACAACAAGAAAGAAAACAAAACGATCTTGGATAAAGATGGTGTTTCTTGTATGCAAGTTTATACTCCAAAAATAGGGTTCGTTACCATGTTTTTCTATGCCATAAATGCACTAAAATATTTAAAACAGTACATAAAGAAAAACCATTTAGAAAATGTAGTTGTCTATGTTTTAGGTTGTCGTGTAGGACCTTTTTATTCTTTTTTAATTCATTCATTAAAAAAACAAGGAATACTTATTTATTTAAATCCTGATGGCTTAGAATGGATGAGAGATAAATGGGCTTGGTGGATTAAGGAATGCTTTAAAATTAGTGAGGCCTGTATGGTAAAACATAGTGATTTTATAGTCTGCGATAGCAAAGCCATTCAAAATTATATTGATAATAAATATAAAAAATATAAGAAGAAAACCTATTTTATTCCGTATGGTGCTTATTTAAATGAAAAAGAAGAAAAAACAGAACTTGTCGAAAATATTCTAAAAAAATACAACATAAAAGAAAATAATTATTACTTAATGGTTGGTAGATTTGTGCCTGAAAATAACTATGAACTTGTGATTCGTGAATTTAGAAATTCAAATACCAAAAAAGATTTAGTAATTATTTCGAATGTTGAACAAAATAAATTTTATAAACAATTACAACAAAAAACAAATTTTTTATCGGATAAAAGAATTAAGTTTATAGGACCCATTTATGATAAACCTTCCTTACTTTATTTTAGAAAAAATGCTTTTGCTTATATTCATGGTCATAGTGCTGGAGGAACAAATCCAAGTTTACTAGAAGCCCTTGCGACAACAAAAATCAATATTTTATACAATGCTATTTATAATGTAGAAGTAGGAATGACCAGTTGTTTATATTTTAGTCGCTTCAAAAATGATTTGGTAAGAATTCTAGATAAATGTGAACAATTTGATTCAAAAATGATAAAAAAATATGAAACTTTAGCCAAAGAACGTATAAAAAGTGCTTATACGTGGGGAAAAGTAGTAGAGGAGTATAAAAAAATTTGGTGATAATAGATTTTTATGCAAATATGGACTAATTTTACTAGAAAAATAGACAAAGAATAAACAATTTGATAGAATAAATAAAGATATAGATTAGGAGGAATATGCATGAATGAGGTTGCGATTGAAGTAAAAAACGTTACGAAAAGTTTTAAACTTTATTATGATAAACCAAGCACTCTAAAAGAAAGACTTGTGTTTTGGAATAAGAAAAAAGCAGACAATCACATTGTTTTAAAAGATATTTCTCTTACTATAAATAAGGGAGAAACGGTTGCATTAATTGGAGTGAATGGTAGTGGCAAATCGACACTTTTGAAATTGATGACGAAAATTATTTATCCTACACAAGGTAAAATAGTAACCCATGGAAAACTTACATCTTTGCTTGAGTTAGGAGCGGGTTTTCATCCGGATTTTACTGGGCGTGAAAATATTTATTTTAATGCCGCAATATTCGGTTTAACAAAAGAAGAAATTGATGCTCGTTTAGATAAAATCATTGAATTTTCCGAATTAGGAGAATTTATTGATAGTCCTGTACGTACTTATTCATCTGGTATGTATATGCGTCTTGCTTTTTCAGTAGCCATTAATGTCGATGCAGAAATTTTGCTTATTGATGAAATTTTAGCAGTAGGAGACCAACATTTTCAAGATAAGTGTTTTCAAAAATTAGAAGAATTAAAAAAAGATGGAACAACTATAGTGATTGTAAGTCATAGTTTGGATGCTATCAAAAAACTTTGCAAACGTGCCATATGGTTACATGAAGGCAAAGTAAAAATGGATGGATCAGACGAAGAAGTCATTAATGAATACATAAAGGTGTGTGGTTAATATGTTTAAAGAATTATATAAATATCGTGAACTATTAAAAACCAGTGTTAAAAAAGAAATACGTGGAAAATACAAAGGCTCTTTTTTAGGTGTTTTATGGTCTTTTGTTAATCCTCTTTTAATGACTTTAGTTTATGCGATTGTGTTTCCATTTTTATTAAAAAGTACAGAACCGCATTATGTTACGTTTATCATTATTGGTGTTCTTCCTTGGACTTGGTTTACGAATACAATTGCTCTTGGTACCACTTCTATTTTAGGGAACGCCGGCATTATAAAAAAGGTATATTTTCCTAGAGAAATACTGCCTATTTCTGTTGTTACAAGTGGTATGATTAACTTTTTAATTTCTTGTTTAATTATTTTAATTTTCTTGTTTTGTTCTGGCATTGGCTTAAGTTTTTATATTTTATGGTTACCGGTTATAGTTCTTGCTCAATATTTATTTTCTTTAGGGGTTGTACTCATTACCAGTGCTATTGATATTTATATAAGAGATTTAGAGTATATTATTAACTTTTTTGTAACTATGCTTTTTTATGCAACTCCAATTCTTTATTCACCAACCATGTTTGCTGGTACTAAAATTGCTTCCATTATCAATTTAAATCCATTAGGTTTAATTATTAATTCTTATCGTGACATCTTTTTCTATCAACAAATGCCAAATTTAGGATCATTAGGGTTTTTAATAGTAGGATGCATTGCCTTTTGTACCCTTGCTTATCTCTTATTTAAAAAATTAGCAAAGGGGTTTGCTGAGGAGGTTTAATTATGGTTGCTTTTGTCATTTTGCATTATTATAATTTAGATGATACTATTCATTCTATTGAGTCGATAAAAAAGATAAAAGGGAGTAAAAAAATTATTGTCGTGGATAATCATTCTTTGAAGGCTGGAGCTGCTGCTATGTTGCAACAACAAGTGGATGATTTAATTTTATTAAAAGAAAATTTAGGATTTGCTAAAGCCAATAATAAAGGAATTCAATTAGCAAAAAGTAAATATGATCCAAAATATATTGTTGTTTTAAACAATGATGTTCTAATAACGCAAAATGATTTTATTACACGTATAAAAGAAAATGATAAAAAGTACCATTTTGATATGTTAGGTGGAAAAATTATTACAGAAGGAGATTCTTGTAATCCATTTCCTGCCTATGAAAATGAAGAACGAGTTTTAAAAGAAATTGAGTATTTAAAAAAATTAATTGCAATTTATAAAAGTGCATTCTTAACTTGTTTACTAAAAGTTTATTTAACTCTAAAACATAAATTAAAACAACCTATAAAACCAACAAATGGCAAACGTTTACAAAAGAATGTTGCTTTGCATGGTTGTTGTCTTGTTTTTTCCAAAAAATATTTAGAAAAATATGAAGATGCGTTTTATGATGGTACATTCTTGTTTCATGAAGAAGATTTTTTGTACGTGCGTATTAAAAGAGACCATTTAAAAACTATTTATGATCCAAAAATGGAAGTCTATCATAAAGAAAGTGTTTCACTAAAAAAATTATATAAAGATGAACGTTTAAAAAATTTATTTAAAGTAGAAGAACGTTTAAAATCATTAGAACTTTTAATAAACTATATGAAAGAGGTATAAAAAATGAACCCTAAAATATCAATCATTGTATCCATTTATAATACTGAAAAATATATTGAAAAATGTATTGATTCTTTATTAAAGCAAACATATGAAAATTTAGAAATTATTTTAATAGAAGATGGTTCCACTGATCATTCTAAAAACATTTTAAAATCATACGAAAAAAATCAAAAATGTGTAGTTCTCTATAATGAAGGAAATAAAGGACTTGCTTATTCTAGAAATAGAGGATTAAAAGTTTCGCAAGGCGAGTTTATCGGCTTTATTGATAGCGATGATTATGTTGATGAAGATTATTATGAAGTTTTGTGGAATTCTATGAAAGATACAAATGCAGATGTAGCCATTTGTGATATGAATTTAGTTTATCCAAAAAAGAACGTAGAAACCATTTGCAAATGTTGTGAAGGAGAATGGAATATTATCAATATTGTAAATAACGGTCTAGCTGCTTCGGCATGCAATAAATTATTTAAAGCAGATTTGATTAAAAAATATGAATTTGCTACAGGAAAAATTAATGAAGATATCGCAGTTGTTATTCCAACTCTAGTAAATGCTAAAAAGATTGTTTATGCTCCTTGTCATTACAATTATGTTCAAAGAGAAAATTCAATTCAAAATTCAAAATTTTCAATGAAACGATTTGATATTATTGAGGCTGTTGATACCACAATAGAAAGAATAAAGGGTTCCAAGTATTTTAATGAATTAAAAGATGTACTTATTTTTCATCAAGTGATTTTACTTTTATTATATGTAATTCCAAAAGAAAAAAGATTTTTCTATCGTCAAAAAGTGCTGAAAGAATTTAACAAACAAACCCAAAAATATAATATTAGAAAAAATTCAAGATATTGGAGATTTTTAGATTTAAGTGGGAAGAAACATAGATTATATTATAAAGTTTTGTTAAAATTTCTTTGTAATGGTCATTATTTTATGGCCAACTTATTAATCACACTATATAAATTATTATCTATTTTATTGAGAAAAAAATCTGTTATCCCTAAAAAAATAACATACAATTCTTTAGTAGAATTAGCTAAATTGCAACAAAAAAGGAAAGAGGAACCAATTAAAATCTCAGTTGTAATTCCAAATTATAATTATGAAAGATTTTTAATAGAACGTTTATATAGTATATTAAAGCAAACATATAAAATCTATGAAATTATTTTATTGGATGATTATTCTACTGATCATTCACGAGATTTAATTGATACTTTGGTACAAGATTTAAATCCTTATATTAAAGTTTCAAAAATATACAATCAAATCAACAGTGGTTCTGCTTTTAAACAATGGGAAAAAGGTTTTGAAATTGCTAGTGGAGATTATGTATGGATTGCAGAAGCAGATGATTATTGCGAATCGAATTTATTAAAAACTTTGGTAAAACCAATACAAAAAAATAAAAATATTTTAATTAGTTATGCAAATACAGCTTTTATAGATGAAAAAGGTTATATAACTATGAAAACTATTATTCCTCAAATTGATATTCGAAATACGCATCATTGGGATAAATCCTATGTTAAAAACGGATTACAAGAAATAAAAGAATTTTCTTACTTGAATTGTACTATTGCCAATGTATCAAGCTGTATTATAAAAAAGAAGGATTATCATGAATATTTTTTAGAATCTGGTGACTATCAACAAGCAGGAGATTGGTTATTCTATCTAAATGTTTTAAAAAACGGAGATGTTGCCTATTCAAAGCAAACGTTAAATTATTATCGTGAGCATGGAAATAATGTTAGTAGTATTATGGATCATACAAAACATATTAAAGAAATAATGAAAATATATGATAGAATCAATAAAGAATTTTCTTTAGGAAAAGAACAACATCAAGAAATGAAAAAAAGAATTGATTTTTTAAAAAAATGTTGGCATATTAAATAACTCTATTCTTTACATAATATGAATGATTTTGATAAAATTAATAGATAAGAGGGTATTATATGAAAAAAGAAAAAGTATTAATTATTATTCCAGCCTACAATGAAGAAGATAATATTGAAAAGACATATCAATCCATTTTGGAATATAATTCCAATCATAAAACGAATTATGATGTTTTAGTTGTTGATGATGGAAGTTTTGATCAAACCAAAAAAATCTTAACGGAACATGCGATTCCTCATATTTCTTTAATTACCAATCTAGGTATTGGAGGAGCTGTCCAAACTGGTTATAAGTATGCTTTAGAGCATGAGTATGATATTGCTATTCAATTGGATGGAGATGGACAACATAATACGGATGATTTAGAAAAATTAATACAACCCATCCTAGAAAAGAAAGCCGATATGGTCATTGGCTCTCGTTTTGTTAAAGATAGTAAAAGTCAATTTAAATCTTCGCAATTACGAAGAGTAGGGATTCGTCTTATTTCTACAATTATAAAATGGAAAACTGGAGAAAAAATCTATGATACAACTAGTGGATTTCGAGCAATTAATAAAAAATTAATTAAACTATTTACAGAAATTTATCCTATGGAGTATCCCGAACCTATTTCCACAGTTTATATTTTATCAAGAGGATATAAAGTAAAAGAAATTGGAGTTCGTATGAAGGATAGAGAAGGGGGCAAATCTTCTATTCATACTTGGAAAAATGTGTATTATATGATCAATGTTATTTTAAATATTCTATTAATGAAAAGAGGTAAGAAGGATGCAAACTAATTTAAAAATTTTTTTAATTCTATTTTCTTTTGTATTAATTTTAAGTATATTAAAATTAATATCCAAAAATAAGTTACCTATTAAATATTCTCTTTTTTGGTTAGCTGCTGCTATTGTGATCTTTTTAGTTGGTGCGTTTCCAAAAGTCATTACTTTTTTTACATCTTTAATTGGTTTTGAAACTTCTGTTAGTTTAGTTACAGGTATCATATTAGGTTTATTATTACTGATTACTTTATTATTAACAATTATTATTTCAGAACAAAAAAGAAAGATTACTCTTTTAGTGCAAGAAGTATCTATGTTAAAAGAAAAAATACAAAAATAAAAAAGGAGAGTATCATGAAACTATTATTTATGACTAATATACCTGCTCCTTATCGTGTTCTATTTTTTAATCAATTAGCCAAAAAAGTAGATTTAACTGTATTATTTGAAAATCGAAATGATAAAGAAAGAAATGAAGAGTGGTATAAAAATAATCAATATCTTTTTCATGCTGTCTTTTTGCCTAGAAAAAAACGTTTAAAAACCCTATTTTCTCTCTTAAAAGAAAACTATGATTTTATTATTATGGGGACGTATGCTACAAAAATATCAGCTATTGCTAGATTTTACTTTAAACATAAAAAAATAAAATATGCAATCTCTGCAGATGGTGGCTTTATACAAGATCAATATTTTATTACCAAGTGGATTAAAACTTTTTTTATACGTTCTGCTTCCTATTGGCTTTCTTCGGGAAAAGAAACGACCAAATATTTAACTTATTATGGTGCAAATATAGAACAGGTTTATGAATATCATTTTACTTCTTTAACCCAAGAAGATATTTTAAAAAAGCCTTTATCTTATGAAGAAAAATTAAAATTACGTAAAAAAGCTGGCTATAACTATAAAACTATTTTTTTAAGTGTAGGACAACTAGTTTATAGAAAAGGCTATGATTTATTACTGGATATAGTAAAAGAAAATTCTTTTTCAAATGATGTTGCTTTTCTAATTGCAGGAGTTGGTGCCAAACAAGAAGAATATCAACAATTTCTTAAAGACTATAAGATCAAAAATGTTTATTTTGTAGGTTTTAAAGATAAAAAAGAAATAATAGAATACTATAAAATGGCAGATGTGTTTTTCTTTCCAAGTCGAGAAGATATATGGGGCCTAGTCATTAATGAAGCAATGGCTTGTGGTTTACCTGTTATTTCCAGTAATAAAACACTAGCAGCTTTAGAACTTTTAAAGAAAGATTATTTATTTAATGTGGATAACAAAGAAGGACTTCAAAATAAGTTATATGAAATGAATCAAAAAAGCAAAAAGGAACTTAACCAAATTGGCAATGAAAATTTAAATATAATTCAAAAATATACAATGGAACAAATGGTAGAAGATCATTTAAATTTTCTAAAAGAATTAAAAATAGCTGTAGATCATGAAAAATAGTGTATAATAAGAATATGGAGTAGAATCATTATGAAAATAACAATAATAACTGTATGTTATAATGCTGAAAAAACAATACGTGATACATTAGAAAGTGTACTTAAACAAACTTATTTAAATTATGAATATCTTATTATAGATGGCAAAAGTACGGATGCGACCGTAAGGATTGTCCAAAAATATGAAGATAAGTTTCATGGTAAATTAAAGTTGATATCAGAAAAAGATGAAGGCCTTTTTGATGCAATGAATAAAGGAATTCAAATGTCTTCAGGTGACATTATTGGTATTTTAAATGCAGATGATATACTGGCCCATAAAAATGTTTTTCAAACGATTATTGACCATATAAAGGATTGTGATGGTATATATTCCAATTTATTAATGCTAGATGAAAACTTAGAAAAACCATATCGCTTATTTCAATCAAAAGCTGTTTCTAAAAAAAAGGGATGGCATATGCCACATCCCACCTTGTATTTAAAAAAAGAAGTTTATAAAAAGTATGGTTATTTTGATTTGCATTATAAGATTACAGCGGATTTAGATTTTATGTTACGACTTATTCATTCTAATGTTAACTTAAAATATAGAAATGATTTTTTCGTTTTCATGCGTGCAGGTGGTGCTAGTACAAAAGGGTTAAAAGGGTACTATGAAAATTTTAAAGAAAGCTATACAGTTTTAAAGAATAATTCTATACCTTTTCCTTTCTTCGTCAATATAAAAAGAACCATCGAAAGTGTTGTATTACAAAAAATCAAAGCTCATCATAAAAAGAAAATAAATAAAATTATGGAAGATTTAGGAAAACCAAAATATATACAAATCAATACAGTTTGTAATGGTTCTACTGGTAAAATTATGGGAGATATTCAAAAAAAAGCCATACAAGATGGTTATGCCTGCCTTTCTATCTATGGGAGAAGAAAAGGTTTTAAAAATTTAGAATGTATCAAAGTTGGTGGCTTTTTTTCTTTTTGGTTTCATGTGTTTTTAACAACTATATTTGATAAGCATGGAAGTGGATCCTATTTTAAAACAAAAAAAATTGTAAAAATATTAAGAAAGGAAAATCCTGATATTATTCATTTACATAATATTCATGGTTACTATTTGAATTATAAAGTTTTATTTCGTTTTTTAAAAACAAAATATACAGGAAGACTATTATGGACCTTTCATGATTGTTGGCCTTTTACGGGGCATTGTCCTTACTTTACTGCAGTAGGATGTGACAAATGGAAAAAAGAGTGCCATCATTGTCCTAATAAAAAAAGATATCCATCGAGTCTTATTTTGGATGCATCAAAAAGCAATTTTAGAAAAAAGAAAGAAATGTTTACAGGTTTATCCAATTTGACAATTATTACACCATCGGATTGGCTAAATAAATTAGTGAAGCAATCTTTTTTAAAGGAATACCCAGTTATTACGATAAACAATACCATTGATAAACATATCTTTAAACCAATGAGAGATACAACAATTCTTGATAAATATCAAATACCAAAAGAAAAAAAAGTAATTTTGGGGGTAGCAAGTATTTGGGAGAAAAGAAAAGGATTTCAAGATTTTTTAGAACTTTCAAAATATATTAATGATTTTTATTGTATAGTTTTAGTAGGCCTAAATCGTAAACAACTTAAACAAATTCAAAAATATAAAAATATCTATGGAATAAAAAGAACGGAAAATCAACAAGATTTAGCAGCTTTATATTCTTATGCATCTGTTTTTGTAAATCCTACTTATGAAGATAATTATCCTACTGTCAACTTAGAAGCTAAAGCTTGTGGAACGAAGATTATTTGTTATAATACGGGTGGCTGCTCTGAACAATTAAATGAATTCTATGATATAATAGTACCAACGGGTGATATAAAAGCAATTGCAAAAGCATTAAAATAAAAGAAGGGCTTTGAAAAATGAATACAAATCGATTACAAAAAACCATTTTTAATAGTATTTCGAATGTGCTAGTACTTTTTAGTACTACTATTTTATCCTTTATTTTAAGAACCTTTTTTATTAAAATATTAGGAGAACAATGTTTAGGATTAGATGGTCTTTTTACTAATATATTGTCTTTACTTTCTTTATCTGAATTAGGTATTTCTACAGCTATTAGTTATAGTCTTTATAAACCATTAGCAACAGAAAATAAAGATAAAATAAATAAAATCATGTCTTTTTATAAAAAAATCTATCAATCTATTGCTTTTTTGATTTTGATTTTTAGTTTAGTTTTACTTCCTTTTCTACATTTAATGGTAAAGGACTATAATGTTTCTTATAATATTTATTTAATTTATGGACTTTATGTTCTAGATACAATTCTATCGTATTTAACTTCTTATAAAGTCATTTTAATTGAAGCAGATCAAAAAAATTATAAATTAACCAGTATTAAAATTCTATTTAATTTTTTAACGTATGGATTACAATTAACTTTCTTACTATGTACTAAAAATCTGATTTGGTATCTTATCATTCGAGTAGGGGTAAGGCAAGTAGAAAGGATAGTGACTAATATTTATATTGGTAAAAAGTATCCTGCAGTTCAATTTCAATATCCTAAAAAAATAGATAAAGAAGATGGCGATGAAATCAAGAAAAATGTAAAAGGCATTATATTTCATAAAATCGGAAATTATGCAGTGAATGGAACGGACAATATTCTAATTTCTAGTATTGTAAATATAGCAACTACAGGTATTTATTCTAATTATTTATCGATTGTTTCTATTATAAGAAATTTTATAGGAAGTATTGTTGTTTCTGCTACTGCTAGTTTTGGAAATTTGAATGTAAATAATCCACCAGAAGTTAAATTAAATGTATTTAATATAATGGATTTTGTGTGTTTCTTTTTAACTGGTTTATTTGCTATAGGGATTTATTTTTTAATTAATAGTTTTATTACTCTATGGATAGGAAGTAACTATACAGTCAATATTTATTGTGTTATTTTAATTACCATGAATTTTTATTTAAATGCTATGCTATTACCGATTGATACGGTAAAAGATGCTTCTGGTAAATACTATCAAGATCGTTATGTTCCCATTATTCAAACCATTATCAACATAACTTTATCTTTTCTTTTAGGATATTTTATGGGTTTACCAGGTATTTTACTAGCCACTACTATTAGTTATTTAAGTACTGTGAGTTGGTCTAAGGCATATATCGTTTATAAATATATTTTTGACAAAAATGTAATTCTCTATTTAAAAAAACAATGCAAAAACTTACTTATTTTGTTTTTATCTATTCTAGTAGCAAATTTTGTTTTTTCATTATTTCATGTTAAAAATTTATTATTTGATTTTATTCTTAAAGGGTGTACTTTAACGTTTATATTTTGTATCTTCTTTATAGTATTTTATATTCGATCAAATGAATTTCATTTTTTTAAAAATTTAATTCTGCAAAAATTAAAGAAAACATAGAGGTAAATCGAATGAAAGAAAAAGTATAGCTTTTTATATAAGTGAAGAACTTATTAATGAAGAAAAAGTCGATTAATTTTTTAAGAAGAACGATTTAGAAAACCAAATGATTTCGTAATATCACAACCCATCCGAAAAGAAGTAACATCATATTTAAGTAATGCAAACCCATTTTCTCTCTATTGCCATTTTTCCATAACATAAAGTATTATTTTTCATTATAATAATTGTTAGTATAAAAATGACATATAATTTTATGATTTATTAAATGATTTTTAAATTATTATATCATCCTTAAGAAAAAATAAGACTTTCTTTTCTAAGCTATACAATATTTCTGTAATTTTTGGTATAATAAAAATACGAGGTGTATTTATGGCAGTAAAGAAAAATAAATTGTATGTTGTTATTCCTTGTTATAATGAACAAGAAGTATTAGAAGAAACAACAAAAAGATTAACAGAAAAATTGAATCAATTGATGGAAAACCAACTCATTTCTAAAGAAAGTAAAATATTTTATGTTAATGATGGCTCTAGTGATAAAACATGGGAATTTATTAAAGAGGTACATCAACAAAACAATTTGGTAGAAGGTCTTACTTTATCACGTAATAGAGGGCATCAAAACGCCTTATTAGCGGGATTACTTACTGCAAAAGAAAAATGTGATATTGTAATATCTATGGATGCAGATTTACAAGATGATATCAATGTAATGGATAAAATGGTGAAAGAATACCAAAATGGTTCTGAAATTGTTTATGGTGTAAGAAAGAGTAGAAAAAAAGATAGTTGGTTTAAAAAACATACAGCAGAGTTTTTCTATAAATTTATGAAACTATTAGGAGTTGAAATTGTTTATAATCATGCTGATTATCGTTTGATGAGTAAAAAATCTTTAAATGAATTAGCTAAATATAAAGAAGTAAATTTATTCTTAAGAGGAATTATTCCTTTAATTGGTTTTAAATCTTCTACTGTGTATTATGAAAGAAATGAACGTTTTGCAGGAGAAAGTAAATATCCATTAAAGAAAATGGTTAATTTTGCTATAGAGGGTATTCTATCTTTTAGTGTGAAACCCTTGCGTATCATTACTACAATTGGATTTATTATTTCTTTTTTTAGTTTTCTTTTCTTAATATATGTTATTATTGGGCATTTTGTATCTAATAATGTAGAAGGTTGGACTACTATTGTTGCACTCATTAGTTTCTTTGGAGGATTCCAAATTTTCTGTATTGGAATTATTGGGGAATATATTGGAAAAATTTATAGTGAAACAAAAGAAAGACCACGTTATGTAATTGAGGAGGTTTTGGAAAATGATAACTAAAAAATTAGAAAATTTGGAAAAGTGGTTAGAAAATCATAAAGAAAAATTTAGAGAAAATTTACCTTACTTACTTTTATTTGGGCTTATTTTTGTCATTTTATTTGCTATGCATCATTTAGTAGCTTTGTATTTTGATGATTTTGGTAATGCTTCTTTAAGCTATGGTCAAACATCTTTTGATGTTATAGGAACAAATTATTCTGCCTCTCAACTATGGAATTGGTGCAAAATGATATATAGGACCTGGGGTGGGCGAATTTTATGGGCTGCTCTTATATTAATTCCTTTACTTAAGTTTGGAGCTAGTCTTTATTTCGCTATTCAAAGTGTAGTTATAACCTTAATCTTATACGTTATATTTAAAATTGCAGAATACATTACCAAAGAAAAAAATATTTTAATTCCTATTTTTTTAATGATTCTATACGGTTTATTTCATATTTATATATTAAGAAATGGTGTCTATTGGGCATCAGCTTCTATTTTATATATTTGGCCTTTGTTGCCGTTATTTCTATTTATCTATCTTTATATGAAATTAACTGATAAGATTAAAAATAATGAAAAAATAAACTATTTTGTTTATGTTCCCATCTTATTACTTGTGAATTTCTTTGCAACCTTTTCACAAGAACAAATTAGTGTGGCTATGCTTGCCTTTTTAATTCTATACATTATTTTTTATCATGGAAGAGAATGGAGAAAATATAAAAAATTGGATATTCCAAATTTGATTGTTTGCCTAGCCGGTTTTGCTCTTTTAATGCTTGCTCCAGGGAACTATGCTCGATTGGATACAAATGTGGAATTTGCTAGTTTAAGTTTATTTGGTAAAATCTATAAAAATTTTCCAACTTTGCTATTAGTAATTTTTCGTTCTGAAATGACTATTTATATGATTATTTTGACTATCATTTTTCTACTTTGTATAGTTAAATATCGTAAAGAATTTTCTATTCATCCAAAGAAAACGATGCTATCTATTTTCCTATTTGTATGTATGAGTGTACTTTGTATTTTCTTACAAAGAAGGTACAAAGTAGTGGGAGTTCTTTATGGGATTCTATGGATACTTTTTATTGGTGTTTGGATGTTAATTTATGGTTTTCAACGTAAAAAGTTAAGTATCCCAATTCTAGCTATATCAGGATGTGGTTCTATATTTTGTTTAGTAGTTTCTCCAGTTCTTGGTGGAAGAACCTCTTTACCTTTTATCTTTTATATTTTTTTACTAATTACTATTTTTACCAATGAACTTTTAAAAAATAGTAAAAATTATATGATTTTATGCTTCATGATACTTATGATACCTCTAGCTTTTAAAAGTGCTTTAAATTATAAAGTTATCTATAATGGTTATTTAGAAAACTATGGTATTGAAAAATTAAATTATAGAATATTACAAAAGCACAATGGTACCCAAGAAAAAGAAATAACATTATATAAAAGTTTAGAACCTTTTTATGGAGTTTCTCGTTCTTATCAAGAACCATCAATTGAGTATTGGATGAAAGAATATTTTAATATTCCGCAAGAAGTAGAATTTAAATATGTAGATATTTATGAGAGTGTAAGATGAAAAAAGAGAATATAATGAAATGTATAAAGCAATTTTTTAAATTTGGAATTGTTGGATGTATTAACACTTTTAGTTCATGGCTATTTTATTATAGTTTGCTATTTTTAAAAGTGAATTATTTAGTTGCAACAACCATTGCCTATGTATTAAGTTCGATTATAGGTTTTCTTTTAAATAAATCATGGGTTTTTGAAAGTAAAGTGTATGACTATAAAACAATTGTTAAATATTATATTGTCTATGGAAGTAGTTATCTTACCAATATGTGTGCTATGTATTTATGGGTGGATGTTTTACATTTATCAACATTAATAGCACCAATTTTAACTCTTTTGATTACTGTTCCTTATAACTACTTTTTTAGTCGTATTTGGGTCTTTAATGAAAAAGAAAACAAGTATTTAAAAGAACCAAAAAAATATCATACCTTTGCCATATGTGCATACAAAGAATCTCCTTATTTAGAAGAGTGTATTCAGTCTATTCTAAACCAAACTATAAAAACGAATGTGATTCTAGTTTCTTCTACTGAAAATAAACATATTACATCTTTAGGAGAAAAATACCATATACCTGTTCTTTATCGCCATGAAAAAAGTGACATAGAGGATGATTGGAATTTTGGTGTAAATAATTCCAAAACCGAATTAGTAACAATTGCTCATCAAGATGATGTGTATGATTCATACTATGCTGAAAATATTTTAAATAATTATACGGGAAAAGAATTAATGCTTTTCACTGAAAATTATTTTTTAAAACAAGGCAAAAAAATAAACGATAAAAACTTAGTGATTAAAAGAATTTTAAAAATTCCTTTATGCATACCAGGATGTTCGAATATTCGTTTTATTCGTAAGTTAACCTTAGCTTTTGGTAATACAATCAACTGCCCATCCGTTACTTATAATAAAGCTTTAATTAGAGAACCTATTTTTACGAGTGATTTAAAATTTGCTCTCGACTGGGATACTTTTTATAAAATTTATAAAAGAAAAGGAAAAGTAAAATACATACCAAAAAAACTAATTTCATTTCGTATTCATGATGCTTCTACAACTGCTTCTTGGATTCATGCTAATACTAGACAAATAGAAGATACTGTTATGTTTCAAAAGTTTTGGCCAAAGCCTATTGTGAAAATCATTATGAAGTTTTATGTAAAATGTTATGAAGTTTATGATAAGGAGGATTTTCATGTTAAAAAATAAAGTACAAATTAGAAAATATAGTATTATTTTTTCTATAATGCTTTTATCTTTTTTATTTTATTATAAATATATTCAAAACGATATGACTTTAGTAGGAATTGTTTATCATGCACCTTATATGAAAGGATTTCTTATTTTAGGGTTTGCTACGATAGCAGTAGTCATGCTGACTCTTTTTTTAGCAAAAGACATGCAGGTAGAAAAACTACCAAAATGTTATTTTTTAATAGCAATGCTTTTGGGTACTTGTTACTTATTTTTGGTACCTTTATTTGCTCAAAGTGATGAACCTTCTCATTATTTACGTGCTAACGAAATTAGTAATGGTTCTTTTGTTACACCCTATATAAACAATACTAAGGGTAATTTTTTTGATCAAACAATTCAAGAGAGCATTTATATGAATACAACAGGAGATAAATTAAGAGAATATAAAACATACAGTGATATGAAAGATTTAATGAAGGTAACAACAAATCATGAAGATAAAGTTTTTATGGAAACCACAGCGAGTAATTATTCCATTTTAAATTATATTCCCCATGTCATTGGTTTTTGGTTTGGAAAACTATTTGCTTTTAATCCATATTTTTGTGGTTTATTAGGAAGATTTTTAAGTTTATTATTTTGCGTAAGTTTAGCAACGCTTGGCCTTAAAATATTACCACAGGGAAAATTTTTTGCTTTTACTTTTCTACTAACCCCTACATTTTTATCTTATAGTGCCTCCTATTCTGCAGATGGATCCACTATTGTTTATTGTTTTTTATTAACCAGTTTCATTTTAATGAAAAGAAAAGAAAATCAATTATTGAAATGGTATGACTATTTGATACTGATGTTATTAATTATTTGTACTTCTATTGCTAAAATTGTATATGTTCCTTTTGCTGCTCTTATCTTATTTTTACCGAAAGATTGTTTTAAAAATAGAAAGAGGGAAATTATTTATAAAGTTGGTTTCCTGCTTTTAGGTATTTTAATGAATCTAGGATGGCAAGATCTTTTTCGAATCGTACCAGAAGGTGTGGTTGTCAGTGCTACTAATAATAGTTGGATATTTACTAAACCATTGAGATATCTATTTGTTCTTGTGCATAATGCCTTTACAAATGGTTATAATTATTTAGAGAATATGTTTGCTGGTGAATTTTTATGCCATTGGCAAGTAAGACCATTTGCTATCATTAATTTTGGTTTTATTTTAGTAAATCTATTTGCTTTTCTATCAGAAGAAAAAAAAGAAAAACTGACTTTTTTTCAATTATTGATTTTAGTAGGTATCATAGGTATAGTTTATGTATTAGTAAGTACTGCCATATATCAATCAGTATCTTTAGAAAATTCTTTAGTAGTACAAGGCATACAAGGCAGATATTTTACACCATTATTATGTCTTCTACTATTTATTCCATTTCAAAATACATTGAAAATGAAGAAAGAAACAATTACAGTTTGTACTATTCTTTTAAATTATATGGTTCTACTAGAAACGGTGCATACATTTTTATATTAAAGGGAAAGTTTTTTCTCTTTTTATATTTATGAAAATTTTTAAAACAAGAATAGAAAAATATGCTAAAATGAATATATTACATTAAAGGTGATATGTATGGAAGAACGTTTTCAAAAGATTAAAACGGCAAGTGTTTTAGGAATTATAGGCAATTTCTTTTTGCTGCTTATTAAAGGAAGTATTGGCTTACTTACCCATAGCCAAGCCATGCTTGCGGATGCTTGTAATTCTTTAAGTGATGTTTTTTCATCCTTTATGACGTTTATTGGAAATAAAATAGCGAGTAAACCGCAAGATGAAGATCACAACTTAGGACATGGAAAAGCAGAATATATTTATTCAATGCTTATTAGTCTTGCCATGTTTTTACTTTTTTATACATCATTTAAGTCTTCTTTACTTTCTATATTGAAGCAACAACATTTCTTGTTTTCAAAATGGTTGGTAGTGGTTTGTCTTCTTACGATTTTTATTAAATTTATTCTATATCTCTTTACCAATACGTATGCAAAAAAATATAAGAACTTACTTTTAAAAGCGAATGCGAAAGACCATCGAAATGATTGTGTGATTACCAGTTGTACCTTACTATCTTCTTTAATGTCTTTGTATGACCTTTATTTTATCGATGGGGTAGTGGGCATTTTCATTTCCATTTGGATTTTTGTAACGGCTTTAGAAATATTCAAAGAAAGCTATAATGTTCTAATGGATAAAGCGATGGATAATGAAACAAAAGAAAAAGTATTACAAATTATTCGTACGTATAAAGAAATTAAAAAAGTCAATCACTTTAATGCGACTCCGGTTGGGTATAAGTATCAAATTTCTTTTACAATATTTGTGGATGGAAATTTATCGACTTTTGAAAGTCACAAAATAGCGGATGCATTAGAAGATGAAATTGAAGAAAAAATAGAAGAGGTTTATTTAACCGTTATTCATGTAAATCCCATTTAAAAAATCTGCTTATTTTTTGCAGATTTATTTTTTTTGACTCAATGCTTCATTATCTTCTAACATAGTTTGCAAGTTTTGTAACTCTCCTATATAAAGAATACGTTTGTCAGGATCCAATTTTGGATTATTAAGAACGTTTTTATAAAAAGCGATAAGTTCAAATAAATCTTGACGTTCTTTATCTATTGCTCCTGTAGATTTATTATATAATTCATTCTTTAAACTTTCAATTTGTGATTGATATAAAGCAATTTCTTCGGCATTTTCGATTGGATCTAAAGAATCAATTTTATTTTGATACATATTTAGTGCTGATTTTATTTCTTCATTTGACATATAAAGAACCTCCTATCTTCTATTCTTATTATACATAGAAGAAATAGCCGTATTCAATAAATTGTAAAGAATTTTACGTAAACTTTACTGCATATTATTATGGTAAAACGTGATATAATAGAGTAAACAATAGAGAGAGTGATACAATGAAAAAAGTAATGGATGCCAATAAGATGTGTTCTAGTATAGCGTATTTGTTTAGTGAAGTTGCAAGTATTTATCCTATAACCCCATCTAGTCCGATGGCTTCTAATATTGATTATCTAAATCATACAGATAAGAAAAATTTATTTAATCGTTCTGTTGAGTTAATTGAAATGCAAAGTGAAGCGGGGGCTGCAGGGGCTATGCATGGGGCACTTCTTACCGGTTCTCTTGCAACAACTTTTACGGCTAGCCAAGGTCTTTTATTAATGATACCCAATATGTACAAAATGGCAGGGGAAATGCTTCCTGGTGTCATGCATGTTGCGAGTCGTACCATTGCAACACACGGATTATCCATTTTTGGAGACCATAGCGATATTTATGCAACTCGTGAAACTGGTTTTTGCCTTCTTGCTTCTACTAATATAGAAGATGTTCGTGCCAATGCTTGTGTTGCCCATCTTTCTAGTATTAAAGGCTCTCTACCATTTTTACATTTCTTTGATGGCTTTCGAACTAGTCATGAACTTCATTCCGTTGAAGAAATTGATGACACCCAATTTTTAAAACTCATTGATTATGAAAAAATAAATGAATTTAAAAAACGTATGTTAAATGTGGATCATCCAATCCAAAAAGGTCTTGCATACAATGAAGACATTTACTTTCAAACCGTGGAAGCAAGAAATACCTACTATAAGGAAATGCCAAAAATTGTTGCCCACTATATGGAACAAGTTAATACCATTTGTAAAACGAATATTTTGCCATTTAACTACTATGGAGCGAAGGATGCAGAAAATGTAATTGTTGCCATGGGCAGTGTTGTAGATACCATAAAATTAGTTGTAGAAGAAGAGGTAAAAAAAGGTGCTAAAATTGGTGTTGTTGAAGTCCATTTGTATCGTCCGTTTAGTAAAGAGTATTTAGAAAACGTACTTCCTTCTACCGTCAAAAGAATCGCTGTTCTAGACCGTACCAAAGAAGCAGGAAGTATGGGAGAACCCCTTTACTTGGATGTTCTTTCTGCGTTAAAGGATAAAGATATCCAAATTGTGGGAGGACGTTTTGGTCTATCAAGTAAAAATACAACTCCAAGTGATATTTACAGTGTTTATAAAATGTTAGAAGGGAACATAAAAGACAACTTTACGATTGGTATTCTTGATGACGTAACGCATTTAAGTTTAGAAAAAGTAGAGTATTCATTAAAATTAAAAGCCCAAGAAATGAAAATCTATGGCTTTGGTAGTGATGGAATGGTCAGTGCTAGTAAAGATATTTTAAACCTTGCTTTAACTAAACTAGATAAGTATGGCGATGGATATTTCGAATATGACTCTAAAAAGAGTGGTGGAGTAACCGTTAGTAATCTTCGTATTAAAGAAGAAAATGTGTACGCTCCCTTTTATGTTCAAAATCCAAAACTGATTGTCGTTACGAAAGATGAATACTTTAAAAAATATAGTATGTTAGATACCATTGAAGAAAATGGTACCCTTCTAATTAATACCACCGATACAAACTTATTAAAAGAAAAAATAAGCAAAGAAGATAAAGAAATTATTAAGAATAAAAACATCAAAGTTTTATGCATCAATGCAAGTATTATTGCAGAAGAAAATCATATTAAAGGAAAAATCAATAAGATTATGGAAGTGATTATTTTAAATTTACTTGGTATTCCAAATGCTTTAGAACTTGTTACAGAAACGATTGAAGAAACATTTAAAAATAAGGGGCGTGAAGTAATTGAAAATAACGTTAAAGCCATTCAAAACTCTCTAGAACGATTAGAAGAAATTCATTTAGAAAGTGATGGTTACCTAAAAGAACAACCCAAAACTTTATTTGAAAAAGTCAAGAATCGTTATGGGTATGATGTCCCTGTAAGTGAAGTTTTAGAAATTGCTGATGGTACTTTTAAAGGTGGTACGTCTAAGTTGGAAAAACGTCGTATTGCCGATAAAGTGGTCAAGTGGATTCCTGAAAATTGTATTGAATGTGGTCGTTGTAGTTTTGTTTGTCCTCACGCTGTTATTCGTTCCTTTAAAACGAAAGAAACAATAGGTAAACCAATGCTTGGAAATCCCGAATACAATTATCTTGTCAGTATTAGTGAAGCAGATTGTACGAGTTGTGGTTTATGTATTGATATTTGTCCGGGATTAAAAGGAGAGAAAGCCTTAACGTTTGGTACGTATGAGGAAGAAAAACAAAAAATAAGTGATTACTATTTTAATCATTACGAAAATCCGAATTGCGGCAAAAAAGATACGGTTAAAGATTTGAGTTTTGTTCGACCTTATTTTGAATTTAGTGGGGCTTGTGCAGGTTGCGGAGAAACTTCTTATATTCGTCTTCTAACACAATTAGTCGGTAAAAAATTGGTGATAGCAAATGCCACTGGTTGTTCAAGTATCTATGGTGGTAGTATGCCAAGTACGCCTTATAGTGTTTCGTGGGCTAATTCCTTATTTGAAGATAATGCCGAGTTTGCCTTAGGTATGGTTTTATCTTATAAACAAAAACGAAATCAAATTAAACAAATTATGACTTCTTCTTTACCGGCGGTAAAGGAAGAGACGAAAGAAAAGTTCCAAACATGGCTAGAGAACCCAGAAGATTTTAGCATTACGTATCCATTAAAAAAGGAATTAGACTCTTTAGAAATTCCTAAGGATTTAAGAGATTTATTAGATTATGTTCCAAGTCGCAGTGTCTGGGCGATTGGTGGAGATGGTTGGGCTTATGATATTGGCTTTGGTGGCATTGATCATGTCTTATCTAGTAATGAAAATATAAAGATACTCGTATTAGATACAGAAGTGTATTCGAATACCGGAGGGCAAATGTCTAAGTCTTCCAAAGTAGGGCAAGTTGCTGAATTTGCAGACTTTGGTAAGAAAACAGCCAAGAAAGATTTATTCAAAATGGCGATGTGCTATCCAAATTGTTATGTAGCAAGTATTTCTTTAGGTGCTGATTTTATGCACACGATTAAAGTCTTAAAGGAAGCTGAAGTACACGTTGGACCTGCTATTGTCATTGCATATTGTCCTTGTGTTGAGCATGGAATTAAAGGTGGACTTTCTTGTACAACGAAAGAACAATCTCTTGCCGTAGAAGTCGGCTACCAACTTTTAATGCGTTATCATCCAGAAGAAGAAAAACTCTACTTAGATTCTAAAGAACCTGATTTTACCAAGTATGAATCTTTCTTAGAAAATGAAACAAGATATAGTGCTTTAAAAATAAAAAGTCCAGAAATAGCAAGAGAACTATTAGAAATCAATAAACAAAACGCTATGAAAAGATATCAAGAATACAAAGAAAAAGCATTCGTCGAATAACGAATGCTTTTAAAGTTCCCACATTGGATGACAGCCCCCTGAAGACTGCCATCCTAAAAGAATAAAAAGGGGTTGACTAGTGTGATACTAGCACCAATTCGCTTCTTAGTGAATTGGTGATTTATATCCTAATCGAAAGTTAGAAATTTGTCAACACTTTTTTTAAAAAAAATGCAATTTTTTTTGCATTTCTTTTAAAATAGAAAAAAGATTATTATGAAATAGAAATAGAATGTGCTATTGGAGGAATAGATTCACCAAGGAAAAAATTTTAAAACGGGAATATATTTCAACCAAAAACCCCCTGTGAAATATATTTGTTTGTAGGAAATCTATTCCTTTTCCAACAACACGAGTCTCTATTATAATGGGATTCTTTCCATTTGCAAGCGATTCGACAAAACTAGAAGAAACTTATCAATTTGCGTCAAAAAAAGACAAAATTTTTAGAAAACTGTACATTTGTTCACTTTTTTAGTATAATAAAATTAACTAGAGTTAGGTGATCAAAATGGAATTGCAAGATATTAAAGGAATTGGTACAAAATCAATTGAGCGTTTAAATAAACTTAATATTTTTACGGTAGAAGATTTAATTACTTATTATCCTTATCGTTATAATGTCTATAACCCTCTTGCATTAAATGAAAATGTTGATGAACAAGAAACTATTGTTATTAATGCTACAATAGAATCAACACCGAGAATCTTTTATATCAGACGTAATTTTAAACGTTTATCCTTTAAAGCTTTAGCTAATAATTTATTAATTAATGTTGTTTTATTCAATCGTACGTTTTTATATAAGAATTTAGATATTGGTAAAGAAGTTTGTTTAGTAGGAAAATACGATAAAAAGAAAAATACTTTTGTAGCAGTTGAAATTAAATTAAATTGGCTAACTGAAACGAAAATAGAAGCGGTATATCATACAATCAAAGGTCTTAAAAATACGCAACTACATCAATTTATTATGAATGCTCTTCCCTTAAAAGAAACAGTTTGTGATTACATTCCTACTTTTTTACAAGAAAAATATCATTTTCTAGATAAAAGAACTTCTATATTGGAAATGCATCAACCACATTCTAAAAACACATTAAAACAAGCAAGGTTAAGAAGTATCTATGAAGAATTCTTTATTTTTATGTTAAAAATTAATTATCTAAAGAATCGAAATGAAAAAATAAAAGGTGTTGCAAAAAACTATGAGGAAGAAAAACTAGAACAGTTCTTATCCTCTCTTCCATTTGAACTTACGCCTGATCAAGCCACTGCTGTTCAAGATTGTTTAAAAGATTTAAAAAGTGAAAAAAGAATGAATCGTTTAATAGAAGGAGACGTGGGAAGTGGAAAAACCATTGTAGCAACGATTACGATGGTTGCCAATACCTTTAGTGGGTATCAAAGTGCTTTGATGGCTCCAACAGAGATTTTAGCCAAACAACATTATGAAACAATTAACAATTTAGTAAAAGATTTTGGCATACGTGTATCCTTATTAACAGGGAGTCTAAAGAAAAAAGAACACAAGGAAATTTTAGAAAAACTAAGAAATGGAGAAATCGATATTCTAATTGGAACTCATGCTTTAATTAGTGAAGAGGTTGCGTTTAAAAACTTAGGGTTAGTTATCACCGACGAACAACATCGTTTTGGTGTCAATCAACGAGGAAATTTACAAAATAAAGGAATACTTCCCGATACCATTTATATGAGTGCAACTCCAATTCCAAGAACGTATGCTTTAACCATTTATCAAGACATGGACACATCCTTAATTAAAACAAAACCAAGTGGTCGTAAAGAAATTAAAACGTATGTTAAAAAAGAAAGTGAATTAAAAGGTGTGTTAGAACATATTTTAAAAGAAATAAAAATGGGACATCAAATCTATGTGGTTGCTCCTTCTATATTAGAGCAAGAAGAACGAAACTTACACGATGTGAATAATCTAAAAGAAAGTTTTGATACGGCTTTTCAACATAAAGTAAAGATTGAAGTTCTACACGGAAAAATAAAATCTAAAGAAAAAGAAGAAATCATGGATCGTTTTCAATCGGGAGAAACAAAGATACTCATTGCTACTACGGTAATTGAAGTTGGTGTTGATGTTAAAAATGCTACTACCATTGTTATTTTTAACGCTGAAATGTTTGGACTTGCTACTCTTCACCAATTAAGAGGACGTGTTGGAAGAAACGATTTAGAATCCACTTGCTTTTTAATTAGTGACTATGATAAAGAACGATTAAAAGTACTAGAGGAAAGTAATGATGGCTTCTATATTAGTGAACAAGATTTTTTAATGCGTCGAGAAGGAGACTTATTTGGTACACGACAAAGTGGCGATATGGTCTTTAAAATTGCGGATTTAAAGCACGATTTTAAAATACTATTATATGCTAAAGAAGATAGTAAAATTTTTTTAAAGAGCACAACCAATTTAGAAGAAAAATACCAAACGATTTTAAAAAGTGTAAGTCATATTGATTAATTTTTTGTTTTAAAATATAATAGTTTTAGAGGAGGTATATTGTATGGATAGAGTGGAGATTAAAGAAAAAGCAAAAGCAATTTTAAAAGAAAACTTTAAAGGATTTTGGAAAGGGTATTTAATTATACTTGCGATTTCCTTTTTATGCTCCTTAGTATTAGGTCTTGTAGCAAACCCTGAAAGTATGCTATATGCAGCACTTAATTTCGTTTTATCTTTCTTTTTATCAACTTTAAGTGTTGGATTTACTTTATATACTTTAAAGTTAGTACGTAAGGAAGAGTATAGTAGAGAAGATATTTTTAGATTTGTTAAAAATGTTTTACCGATTGCAGCCATTACGCTTATCATGGGAATCATTATTATGCTATGGAGTTTACTATTAGTGATTCCTGGTATTATTGCAGCGATTGGATATTCTATGGTTTTCTATTTATATGCAGATCTACACACCGAAGGGGAAAGCAAAAGCCCAATGGAGTATTTAAGTGAAAGTAAAAAACTAATGGATGGTTATAAGATGGATTATTTTGTATTTATTTTAAGTTTTATTGGTTGGGGATTCCTTTCTGTTCTTACATTAGGAATTGGATTTATATATACTATTCCTTATATAAGTATTGCAGAAACACTTTATTATGATGAATTAAAAAAGAAAAAAGAGAATGAATAAAATGACAAATTAACACTTTTTTTGTCGGATAAAACGAAATTGTTTGACAAAGAGAAAAATTCATTATATTATTTAAATAGCATGATACAATATCATGCTAACCTTTCAAACATTCTTACGATTTATAAATGTGAGAATGTATCAACCAAAACCCCCTGAAGTTCCCTCGAGAGAGGGAACGCTTTTTGTTTTATAAGGGTTTCTGAGGTTTTTAATTT
>CANROY010000004.1 GCA_947632355.1 uncultured Bacilli bacterium | reverse complement strand
TATGTGGAGATAAAAGGCTACGAGAAGAGGTTTATGGGGAGAGTGAAATGATGAAGAAGGTAAATGACAAAATAGATGACTATCAAGCATTTCTAAATCAATGGTTATACTATGACAAAGAATATCTTGATAATTGTGGTATTCGATATAAATTTCAAATAGAAACAGCAAAGAAGATGCTTGAGGAAAATATTGCTTTAGATGTTATTGAAAGGTGTACAGGTTTACCACAAGAACAAATTGAAAAGTTAAAACAAGAAGAAAACTGATACTTACTAATGGTATGAAGTTTTCTTTTTTTATTTTGGGGCTAAAACAATACGAAAACCATCATAGACAACCGCATTTCCAAAATAAGGCCAAAACGCAAAGATTCCACTTGCGACACTATTACAATAATAATGACAACCACGATAGAACCAAGGGGTTGCATTATAAATAATATTCGCTTGGTCGTAAAAATAAGAACTCATTGAGTCTTTAAATGGTCCCATTTCCACTGTGGCATCACCAAGTATTCTCATGTCAAAATAGTCAGCATAAATCCTATAATTATAAAGATCATAGTATCTTTCATCATTTAAAATATCACCATTTAATCCACTTGAACTCCAATAGGGTGTATCACTATTTGGGCTTCTTCCAACACTAACTTGTTGTTCATATGCTCCACCATTCATATCAAAGATTCCTGTATTATTCCCTGTTGTACTTGCATTTTTACTGTTTGGATACGCTACAGTATTATTATTATAACCTGTTTTAAAATTCGAATTAGTATTTTGAGCAACTTCTGTACAAGTAGTTCCATTTCCATTATTAGAACATCTTCCATATATGCTTTGCGTTAAATAAGCAACGGCTCCCCATTCCGTATTTTTCATATTATGACTTAATAATTCTTTTTTATAATTAAGACTTGCAGTATAAGAGTTTCCTATTGTTATATCTCTCCAACTAAATTGATCTGGTTTTATTACTATATTTGCTGAAGTACTATTATTTTGTTGAGCTCCTTGTGTTGTTGTTGCATTTTTATACCCTGTTTCAAACTTTCCTACCCATAAACCATTTGTTTTAAAACTTATAAAAGCAGGATGGGTCATCCAATCTCCTTCATGACAGTTACCACTTGCACCCGATACTCCTTGTGTTTTATCTTCATTCATTGGAGTTTCACATTGTTTATATTCTTCTTTTGTTTCATCATCCACGGTGTCAGTAAGTCCAAACTCGATTGCAATTGCATTTGTTGGTCCCTTATCAACAATAGTACTTGAGTAATTTTGATAATTTCCCATATCAAATAATTTATATCGATATTTTGGTATCCATACAAAATAACTTTCGATATATTGTTCTTCTATTTTTTCATTAACTCCTATGTTTTGTTGTTTTCCTGCATCAGTTAATATAACGGCATTTGCCCATTCTTTCTTTTCATAACTATACCATTCTTGTGTTATATCGGCTTTGGTTACTTCTCCATTATTTCCTATTTTTACTGGTACAAGTTCTCCTTCTTCATCTAATACCGGATCTGCTCCATTAAGTAATTTTTCAGTATATATTTTTTTTCTAAAGTCAGGTACTGTTCCTTGTAAAACATCAAACGTTTTTTCTACTTTATACATGGCAAAACTTCGGTATAGACTTATACCTCCAACAACAAGCAAAATTCCTATTATGCTTCCTATAAAGATTGTTTTTATTTTCTTATTCTTTGTGAATTTTTTTAATTTCATTCATTCCTCCATATTACCATCTGATAATATTGTAGTTTTATTATATTACCATGCAGTAATATTGTCAATATTCTCAAAAGGGTATATGAGAAAATTTTATAAGGAGGAAGTTATGAACATACAAAGATTAAAAGAAATAAGGGAAGATAAAGATTTAAAACAAATAGATATTGCTAAAGTTTTAAAAACTAGTCAAAAGCAAGTAAGTTTATACGAAAATGGAATAAGAGTGATTCCTATTGAAAAGTTAGATATTTTAGCAAATTATTATAATACTAGTATTGATTATTTAGTTGGCCGTACGAATGAAAGAAAGCCATATCCTAAAAATTAGTTCAATAAGTTTTTGAAAAATTTTTCAAAAACTTTGCTTAACTTTTTTAGTAAAAAAAGCAACCTAGTGGTTGTTTTTTAAATCCCAATCTATTGGTGTTAAATTATTTTGTTTTAAAAATTCATTGGTTCTTGAAAAAGGTTTACTTCCGAAGAAACCATAATTTGCGGAAAATGGACTTGGGTGAGCAGAGGTAATAATTAAATGTTTTGGATTGGTAATGAAGTCTTTTTTGGCTTTTGCAAAATTACCCCAAAGAATAAATACTACCGGTTCTTCTTTATTATTTAAGGTTTTAATAATATAATCCGTTAAACGTTCCCAACCTAAATCTTTATGACTAGCAGGTGTGTCTTTTACAACAGTAAGTACTGCATTAAGTAACAGTACACCTTGTTTTGCCCAATACGTTAAATCTCCCTCTGGATATGGTGGAATTCCTAAATCATTTTCTAATTCTTTATAAATATTTTTAAGTGATGGTGGTAGTTTGATTCCTTTTTGAACGGAAAAAGATAGTCCATGTGCTTCTCCTTCTCCGTGATAAGGGTCTTGTCCTACAATCACCACTTTTACATCTTTATAGGGTGTTAGTTTTAATGCATTAAAGATATAATTTTTAGGTGGATAGATTGTTTTGTCTTATATTCTTGTTCCACAATCTCATAAAATTTTTTAAATCCTTCTCCTTCAAAGACAACTTTTAATACATCATCCCAATCATTATTAATCATAATAAAACCTCCTACTACTTATGGTAACTCTCGTGATTCATAATTTTAAATGCTCTATAAATTTGTTCTAAAAGTATTCCTCGAAATACGCCGTGAGGAAATGTCATTTTAGAAAAAGATAAAGCATAGTTACTTCGTTCTTTTATCGTTTTAGAAAGTCCTAAAGAACTTCCAATAACAAATGTAATGGTACTATTTGTAATAAACGTATTTTCTATTAAAGAAGAGAATTCTTCACTGCTTATTTCTTTTCCTTCAATTTCTAATGTAATCACATAATCTTTTTCTTGAATATATTTTACAATTTGTTTTTCTTCTTGTTCTAAAGTTTCTTCATCTTTTAATTCAATGATTTCTATTTTATGATAACGACTTATTCTTTTTAAATAATCATTTACGAAATCCACTAAATACTTTTCTTTTAACTTTCCTAAACAAATAATTTTTATCAACTAAACCACCTCTGTAATTTCAGAACGATTGGCACACTCTATATCTTCAAAAGAAATATCGTATTCTTTAAATGTATCCTTAATTGTACTTAATGCTATCTCTTTTGTGTTGTTAACATTGCTTAAGTGCATTAGAACAATTTTTTTGGTATGAGGACCGATTAATTTACTTAAGTAAAAGGAAGCATCCTTATTAGATAAGTGTCCATAACTTCCTACAACTCTATTTTTTAAGTATTTTGGATAAGGCCCATTCATAAGCATTTCGACATCGTGGTTACTTTCAAATAAATAGATTTCTTTATCTTTTAGTAAATCAAAATATTTACGATTGACATAACCAGTATCTGTTACATAAACAACAGAGTTTTCTTTATTTTCAATGATAAAGTTTCTAGCATCTGGAGCATCGTGGGAAGATTTTATCGTTTTTATTTTTAAATCATTAAAATAAATTACATCTTCATAAATCGTAATATTTTCATAATCTTTAATATCTTCTAGTTCATAAAACATTTCTCTACTTAATAAAACGGGGGTTTTATAACGATTTACAAATGTTTTAAGGGCACTTACATGGTCTTTATGGGTATGGCTAATCAAAATGGTATCAATTTCTTCAGGAGAAATTCCTATGCTTTCTAATTTTTCTTTGATATATTTGGCATTTCTGCCCATATCAATTAATAGTTTTGTATTTTCGGTTTCTATGTAAGTGGAGTTTCCATCACTACCACTTGCTAATACGACAACACGCATTATCTAAATAGGTTCATAGGATTTATCCAAGAGCCACCTTTATTTGGATAACCATTTGAAACACCAAAGTGTAAGTGCGTACCTGTTGATGAACCACTACTTCCCATATATCCTATTATTTGACCACGTTTTACGGAATCTCCAACATTTACTTCAACATTTTGTAACATATGGGCGTACATTGTATAGAAATTATTACTATGTTCTATTATAACGTGATTTCCATATGTCCCTCCACATTGACTACGATAATAGCCAATATCTGCACACGTATTTTCCATTTCAACAACAACACCATCACGAGAAGCATATATTGGAGAACCTGTTGGATAAATCGAAATATCCAAAGCATTATGGAATGATCCTTTACGATATTCAAACCAGGAAGTAATTGTATAAGGACGTTGGGTTGGCCAGCCCCAACTTCCACCAGTATTTACATAAGTTCCTGTTGGTCTATAACCACCTTTGGTAACAATTTCATTTTGTACTTCTCGAATCGTAATACTGGACATCTTACCAACACCTTGATTTTGTTCTCCGTTTACGACTTCTATATCTTTTGTAATACGTTCTATTCCTGTAATACCATTTTGTGTAACTTCATTAAAAGAATAAGGTTTTGTCGTATCATATTTTTCTTCTTTTTCATAAGCTTGTTCTTCATCCGAAACAGAATGTATCTCTTCTACTAAAGTAAGAACTGGATTTACTAACGTAATATCCACTTTATCTCCAATGGTTAAAATACTATCTTCTCCACGAAATTTAGGATTAGCAATTAAAAATTCTTGTGGATTCAAACTATTGGCTTCTGCAATGGATGCAATTGTATCTCCTTTTTGTACAGTATATTTATCTTTTTTATCACTATTTCCAAATAGTAAGTATTGTGAAAGTTCTGCTTCGTCGGTATAGATTTTTTCTTTGACACTAATATGAGCTGGCTTAATCGTAATCGTTTCTCTAAAATACATGTCCTCTATAATTTGACCAATTTCTTCTATAGGTTCTTGGGTATCATGTATATAGTTATTAAAATCGTCTTTATCGACAAAAGCAGTAATTAAACTAAGTAGAGCATTTTTAAATACTTGTTCATCTAAAACATAAATTGTTAAATCTTCTTTTCCTTCTTCATTTGATTTAATTTTAATTGTATAGCCTTCTACAGTAAAATCATCTTTATCTTTAATGGTGTCATATATATTTTTAGCTGTCGTAATATTTTCATCATACGTATTGTATTCTTTTATCACAAATCCGTTGGGTGGATAGACATTATCTACTTTGTATTCTTCTTTTATTTCTTTTTGTTCATCATTGATTAAAGCATATAATTCCTCTTTACTTTCAATAAGACCAAGTTTCGTTCCATTTAAATAGACTTGATATACTTTTTTGGCATAATCAAAATCACGGGTTGTTAAACCAACGATAAAAAATAAAACTCCAATAATACAAGTCATTAAAATTGTTTTTACAATATCATTCTTTTTCAATTCTATCACCCTTTTTAAACTGGTTCTTCTATATCCACTTTTTGATAGTTTTTAAAGCATCCTTTATCTAATTCAAATAATAATTGAATAGCTCCGGTACTTCCTTGACGATGTTTTGCAATGATAATATCCGTTGGAACTATCTTTTGTTTATTTAAATCGGTTTTATCTTCGTGGTAATCTTGACGATTGATAAATAATACAATATCGGCATCTTGTTCAATAGACCCTGATTCACGTAAATCTACTAATCTTGGTTGAGTTGTATCTTTTCTTTGTTCCGCACCACGGGTTAATTGGGCAAGAGCAACAACCGGAACTTGTAGTTCTACTGCCATTTTTTTAAGACTACGAGAAATTTCTGATACTTCTATTTGACGAGATTCACTTTTTCCACCCATATTTAATAACTGCAAATAATCGATTACAACTAAACCTAGGCCTTTTTCGTCATTCGCAAGGCGACGACATTTGGCTTTAATTTCGGGCATGGTTACAGATACATCATCTTCAATGTAAATATTGGTCGCAGCAAGTTGACTCAAGGCTTCATTGTATTTTTTCCAATCTTTACTATCCAATCGACCGGTTTTTAATTTATCTCCTTCAATACTACCTACAGCACTAATCATACGATTTACAAGCATTTCACTAGACATTTCAAGGTTAAAAATAGCAACTGCTTTATCGGTTTTCATAGCAGCATTGACCGCAATATTTAATGCGAAGGCTGTTTTACCCATAGCAGGACGAGCACCAATAATGATTAATTCTTCCGGATGCATTCCGGTTGTGGCACGATCCAAATCATAGAATCCAGTGGGAAGACCAGTTATTTCGCTTCCAGATTTAGCAAGAAGTTCTAATTTTTCTTGGGCATTTCGTAAAGCATCTTGAATAGGTGTTAACTCAGAAACCGTTCTTGCTTTTGCTACATCTAATATCTTTCTTTCTGAGTTATCTAGTAAACTTTCAAGAGGTCTTTCTTCTTCATAGGTATCCGTAATAATATTGGTTGCGGTATCAATTAATTTACGACGTATTGCTTTTTCTTTAACAATTTTGATATAGGATTCTAAGTTGGCAGTTGTTGCAACGGAATCAATCACTTCACTAATATATTCAATACCACCAATGGCCCCTAAGTTTTTTTGTTTATCTAATTCATTTTTTACTGTTGTTATATCAACAGGTGTTGCCGTTTTATAAAGTTCTGTTAAGGCTTCAAATATTTTTTTATTCGCCTCGTTATAAAACATTGATGTATCTAGTTCATCCATTACTTTTTCAAGTGCATATTTGTTTAAAAAACATACACCTAAAACACTCATTTCTGCTTCAGTATTTTGAGGCATTTGTTTTGCAGCCATTTCTTCACCTTCTTTTATTTTTCTTTAATTTCAATATTTAGCATACATTTTACTTTTTTATGTAGTTCAATTTCTACTTTATGATACCCAATGGTATCCAATGGTTCAAATAGATGAATACGTTTTTTATCAATAGTAATTCCTACTTGTTTTAATTCATCACTAATTTGTTTGGTTGAAATAGAACCAAATGTTTTTCCATCTTTACCAGATTTTAAAAGAAAACTTATTTTTTTCTTTTCAATTTCTTTTTTAAGGGCTTCACACTCTAGAATTAATTGTTCCTCATTTTCTTGCCTTGTTTTAATTTCACTATCTAAAACTTCCTTACTTTTTTTAGAATACGGAACTGCTAGTTTATTTTTAATTAAAAAGTTAATGGCATAACCATCACTAACTTCTAGTATATCATCTTTTTTGCCTTGCTTTTTTACATCTTGTAAGAGTATTACTTTCATTTTTAAACCCTCCAATTCGTTTTTTATTATATCATATTCTTCTATAGTTTGTCATTATAACTTATGGAAAATGAACACACAAAAAAAGGAACTTTCTTAGCTCCTTTATTTTGCTTCAGCATTTGTGTCTAATTCTTCAACAGCTTCTTGTTCAATTGCTTGTTTGTATTCTTTTACTACATATTTTTGTTCTGTTTCAATTTTTTCAGCCCACATAGATAAGAATAGTTCTGCTGATTCTTCCCCTCTCGTTGCAATAAATTGTTGTAAGTATTCAACACCACCTAATTTTTCAATGGTAGCAGGTGAATAAATTTGTAGCCAATCTGGTAAATCTAAATTATTACGTTTGAATGTAAATAAATTTTTCATTTGTTCTACCGTAATCGTAGAAGATTGTAAATTACCATCTGCACTCATATAAGAAACAGTTGAAATTACTCTTTCCACTTGTTCAGATGCCCACTTCATTGTTTCTAATGCATCTTTTGCACTAATACGTTCAATCATTTCAGATAGTTTTAAAGAGAATAAATATTGGAAATCATTTAAAATTTCTCCTAAACTATTTCTTAATTCTTTTGTATAGTATTGAGTAGATAAAGCAAATTCCATTACAAAGAACCAATCGTTTGTATTTTGTGTACCCCAGTGTCCAAAGTCTACTCTTTCTTTTTCATTTTGAAATTTTTTACTTAAACCAATTAATTTTTCTGAAAGTAAACTAGCAAGGGTTACACCAAAAAAGTTATGAGCATCTCCAAGTCTCCAAGTTGGTGAAATACAGTTTGCTTCTTCATATTTATTATAAACAGCCATATTACCATCCGTTAAATCAATGGTAACTTCTATTCCTTCAGCATCATAGTTGGCTTCTGAAGTTGGTCTTGTATAGACATCAAATGCTGGATAGTTTTTACGATTACAAATTAAGGACATTGTAGCACCATAGTAACCTAATTTTCTTGTATCAGGATATGGATTTTTATTACCAAACATAGCAACTTCTTCTACTTCTTCATTTTCTTTAATGCTTTCTTTTAATTTAATATTTGCAGTATCTTTAAATAAGAAATATTCGTGTAATTTTTCAACTTCTCCAACTTTGTTTTCCACATCACTTACGGTATGATAACCTAGTTGAAATCCTTTAACTCCTGTTAAATAATGATAGAAAAGTTGAATAGGCATTTCTTCATTTGTATCAAAGTTTTCATATACAAAACGAGTTGTTCTTCTATTTACTTTTACTTTATCTAAACTATCCCAATATTGGTATGCTTCTTCTACATTAGACGTTTTAACATAAGCAGGTAAATTTTTCAAATCTGTTCCATAAATACTAAACATTTTGTTGTAAAGAAGTTCCGTTATATGATGAATTTTTACTTCTCCACTCGCGTTAACACTACGATATAAAATCGGCTCTCCATTGCTATCTTGATAAACATTAATAATTTGGAAATCATTATTATTTGCCGTAACATCTATTAAACGAGTTAAATCAAAATCAGCCTCTAAATATTCTACAGGATTTTGCGTAATAGATTTATATTTTCCTAAATTAACTCGAACATTAGAACAACTACTTAATGCTTGAGGGGTTACTTCCATCCATTCTTGTTTTAAAGGTTCAGTAGAATCTACATCTACCATAAACATTTGGTAAGGAATATTTTCTTGTTTTAAACCTTTAGATAATCCAACTAGTATTTTCATTTTCACACATCCCTTTTTCTATTCTTTTTATCCATTAAAATTATAGCATAGGAGAAGAAGAAAATCTATATTTTTGAGACAATTTTTCGAAGAATTTTAGCACAAAAAAACACTCTATTTCTCGAGTGTTTAAAAAGTCTTATCTACTAAATCTTTGGCTTTGTTCTTCCTCAATATTTGCATTCATTTTATAGTAGTTTTGATATTCTTGAAACATTTCTTCTGTTTCCGTTACGGTTTCAGCGCATTTTCCAATAAAATCTTTTAGAACTGCATCAATAGTTAAAAAGTATTCTTCACATCTATGAACACCATCATCTGCAAGATACGTAACATAAATGCCTTCACTATTTTTTTCTAAACATATTTTTTGGTCTGCATAAACACCAAAACTAAAAAAATGAGAATTGATATGACGATTTTGTAATACTTTTTCAAAACAAGCAATAGCATATTTTTCTTGTTCATTTAATTCTTCTATTTTCATATACACTCTTCTTTCTATTTTCATTATAACACTTGGGCAATAAAAAAACATCTAAATAGATGTTTACTTTACAAATGGAATTAAAGCCATAAAACGAGCATATTTTACTTGTTCAGCAATATGTCTTTGATGTTTTGCACATGCACCAGTCATACGTCTAGGCATAATTTTACCTTTTTCATTAATATATTTATTGATAATCATTACATCTTTATAATCAACGCTTTTTCCAGCACACATTTGACATATTTTTTTCTTTTTTCTACGAAATTCTGCCATTATTCATTTCTCCTTTCTTAGAATGGTAAGTCATCATCACTTAGAGCAATTTCTTCTCCAAAGTCTTTAAATGGATCTTCTGAAATATCAGAAGTTGGCATATCTAGTGGAGCATCATTCGTTGGCTCAAAACTAGAACTACTTCCATTATCATTATTTGTATTTCTAGAACCTAAGAAGGTACAGTTATCACAAATAATATCTGTCGTATATCTTTTGGTTCCATCTTGTGCATCATAACTGCCGGTTTGAATTCTACCTTCTATAGCCACTTGGCTACCTTTAGAACAATATTTTGCAATATTTTCGGCTTGTCTACGCCATGCTACACAATTTATAAAATCTGCACCACGTTCTCCATTTTGGTCTTGGAAAGGGCGTGTTACAGCAAGTGTAAAACGAGTTACACTTGTACCACTATTTGTAGTACGCATTTCTGGGTCTCTTGCAAGTCTTCCAATTAAAATTACTTTATTCATACTCTTACTCCTCGTCTAATCGAATGATTAGATGTCTTAAAATATTTTCATTAATAGATGCTTTACGATTTAATTCACTGACAGCATTATTATCTGCTTCAATTTGCATTACGTAATAGTATCCATTTACTTCCTTTTTGATAGGATAAGCTAAAGTTTTTTCACCTAATTCATTAAATTCTACAACTTTTCCTTTGTTTTCAGTAACATAGCCTTTCATTGCTTCTGCAGTACTTTTTACTACATCACTTTCATTTGTAGATTTTACAATGAACATTACTTCATATTTTTTCATTTCTACACCTCCTTATGGTCTATTTGGCTTTAAAATCTCTTTAAAGCAAGGAGTAAATTCATACTCGTTAAAGATTATAGCAAAAAAATACTCTGTTGTAAATTATTTTTTTACCTATTTCATCATATTCATAAAGATTAAAAAAACTGATTATTTCTTACAAAAAAAAGAAATTAGTTTCCTAATCTCTTGAATTTCCAAATAAACTTAATAAATGTAAGAAAATATTAATATAGTCTAAATAAATATTAAGTGCATTAATAATACTTAAATTATCTTCAGGTATATCGATTTCCATCTCTGATAATCTTTTTAGTTTTTGAACGTCATAAGCAGTAAACCCAATAAAGATTAATAAACTAATACTGGTTACAATTAAATCAAAAGTAGAATTGTTCAAAAATATATTGACGATAAAACAAATAAGAACTGCAAATAAAGCCATTAGTAAGAATGTTCCAAGTTTGGTTAAATCAAGTTTTGTAAAATAACCGATTAGACCAAAAACTAAGAATATGATAGAAGCAAGTAGAAAAATATATAAGATAGATGTCATTTCATACACAACAAAGATAGATGAGAATGTTAAACCTGAAACAAAACTATAAAGTAGAAAGAAAATACGTGCAACGTTTTTATTCATTTTTCTAACTCTAGCGGATAAGACAATTACCAATACTAATTCTACTATACAAAAAATTAAATACATAGGTCCGGAAAAAATATTGACTAGCATGGTTTCGTTATGGGCAACGATAAACCCTGTTAAAAAGGTTACTAGTAAACCGATAAACATCCACAAAAATGTTTTACTCATTAATTTATTTGACATAAATGCCCTCCTTTTCTAACTATATTTAGTATAGCATATTTTATGTCTTTTCTAAACATTAAATCGAAAGTACACAATATCCCCATCTTGCATAATATAGTCTTTACCTTCTAAGTATAATTTTCCTGCTTCTTGTACTTTCTTTTCATCTTTTAAATTTTCTAAATCATCAAATTTCATAATTTCAGCTTTGATGAAACCTCTTTCAATATCGCTATGGATAAGTCCAGCACATTTCTTGGCATTTGTACCTTTTTTAAAAGTCCAAGCACGTACTTCATCTTTTCCAACGGTAAAGAACGTTTCTAAACCAAGTAAATCATAGGTAGCAAATATAAGTCGATCAAGACCACTTGCATTAATCCCTAAATCTTTTAAGAAAGCCATTTTGTCGCTTTCTTCTAGTTCGGCTAGTTCGGATTCAATTTTGGCACACATGACAATCACACTAGCGTTCTCTTTTTCTGCATAATCACAAACTTGTTTCGTAAATTCATTTTCTCCTAAAACAATATCATCTTCTAATACATTCGCAACATAGATTAAAGGTTTTAAAGTAATAAAGTTAAAAGGTTTTAAAATGAGTAATTCTTCTTCATCAAAGGAAATTAAACGCAAAGGAACATTTTTAAGTAGCGCATCTTTTGATTTTGTTAAAACTTCTACTTCTTTTAATGCTTCTTTATCTTTTGTTGTTTCAGCTTTCTTGGCTATCTTTTCAATACGATTTTCAATGATTTCTAAATCAGCAAGAATAAGTTCTAAATTAATGATTTCGATATCACGAATAGGGTCCACTCCACCTTCTACGTGAATAATGTTTTCATCTTTAAAACAACGAACAACTTCAACGATTGCATCAACTTCTCTAATATGAGATAAGAATTTATTTCCTAAACCTTCTCCTTTACTTGCACCTTTTACAAGTCCTGCTATATCCGTAAATTCGAAAGTAGTTGGAACTAAATTATTTGGAATATATAAATTTTCTAAAAATTCGAGTCTCTTATCCGGTACGGTTACAACACCAATGTTTGGGTCAATCGTTGCAAATGGATAATTGGCTGCTAAAATATTTTTCTTTGTAATTGCATTAAATAAGGTAGATTTACCTACGTTTGGTAATCCTACAATTCCGGCTTTTAATGACATATCAATTCACCTCTTGTTTTTTATAATGTTGGGAATACCCCTATACCGATTGGAAGTCCTACTATATACCACACAATTAAAATTGTCAATAAAAGAGCAAAAGTCATGGCAATATAAGGGACTTGATACTTGACGGCTTTTAAGAAATTCACCGGTTGTTTTTTTTGATTGTATTTTTCAAGTAAGGCTAAGTAAATAACAAAGTAAGCAAATAAAGGCGTAATTCCTAATGTTGTACATTCTCCAAAACGGAAGATGACTTGGGTAAATTCAGGAGATAATCCAGCGTTCATAAAAACAGGAACAACTACCCCTGAAAGAATACTCCAACGTTGTACCGAAGAAGGGACAAAAATAGTTGAAACAGCACTTATGATGAACAGTAAAATAATAAGCGGGATGGCCGTAAAAGTAGTGTTATTAACTAACGTAGATAAGAATGTCACAATCACGGTACCAATATTGGTATACTTAAAGACATTGATTAAAATAGAAGCAAATAGAATTAAAACTAATATTCTTCCAATACCATCTAGAGAATGCCCTAAATCATCGCAAAGTTCGTGATGGTTCTTTATAGTTCTAGCCCCTATTCCGTAGAAGAAGCCAATGATAATCATACCAAAGGTGATAATAAAGACAAATCCACTACTAAAGAAAGAATTATAACTAAATAATTTATCAATATAGAACACTTGACTATTATCCAAGAATTTTCCTGAAAAAGGAAGTCCCGGTATGATATTGTATAAGAAGATTAAGAAGTAAACACAGAAGGCTAGAAACGCAAGAGCAAGTCCTTTTTTTTGTTTTTTGTCTAGCGTAACTTCTTCTTCTAGTTCTTCTTCTGTAAATTCATACTTATCTAATTTATAAACCAAATATTTCTCCGTAATACGAGTGATTAAGAAAGCAAGTAGTAAAACCGCAACAAGCATGATAAGCAAGAAACTTGTTGTTTCAATCACATAGTTTACATCTAAAACGTGGGAAGCAAGAGTTGTTAGGGATACTAAAGAAGAATCAATACTCGTAAAAATAATATTAATTCCATATCCACAAGTAAGTCCTGCAAACGAGGTAATAATTCCCAACGTTGGATTTCGTTTTCCGGTTTCAAATAGAATAGCACTTAAAGGAAGCATAATGATAAAGGATAAATCACCTATCATACCAAGTAGAATGCATATTAAAACAAGAACAAAGGTAACATTTACTTTTTTTGCGTTCTTAGTAAGTAAGGTAAACGCTACTTTTAAAAATCCACTTTTTTGCATAATTCCAATTCCGATTAGAATAATAATAAAACTACTTAATGGAGCAAAGGACATAAAGTTCGAAATGGTACTTGTGAAAATATATTTTAGCCCACTAAAACTAAACAAAGAAGTTACTTCTGCAATATACGTATTATATTCTAAAGAAGTTGTACTAATTCTTCTAGAAGTAGCTTGAATACCTAAAATAGACATAATGCCACTTAGAACAATCGTAATTCCTATCATCATTAAAAGGCTCATAATAGGATGTAGGGTTAATTTTTCTTTTATTTTATTTACATTCATTCGGATCACCTACTACTTTTTTTAATTTTTTTTGAAATTCCAAACGGTCCATCATAATTTCTCTTCCACAATGGACACATTTAATTTTGATATCAACACCCATTCTTGTAATCATCCAAAGATTGGTTTTACAAGCATGAGGCTTTTTCATTATAACATAATCATTTAATTTATACTCTTTGTTCATTATGCACCTCGATTTGTGTATATGGTATTTTAATGTTTTCTTTATCATAGATTGTTTTGATTATTTTTAAAGCATCTCTTTTGATTTGCCATTGTTTTTCTTGTATACAATTAAAACTTATTGTATATTTTACAGCACTATCAGAAAGTTCAGAGATACCTAAATATTCAGGTTCTTTTTTAACACCGGGGATGGTTTTAATTTCTTTTAAGATTTTATCGATTGCTTTTTCTACTTTGCTCATTTTCTCTTCATAAGCCGTTGGAATATCGATATAAATATTGGCAAGTTCTTGACTAATGTTGATAATTTGGTCAATGTTACGATTGGAAATAACAAGTACTTCACCATTTACTTTTTTAATTTTAGTTGTTTTTAAGCCAAGTTCAATGATTTCTCCTGTAAAACCATTAAAGGTAACAATATCTCCAACTACAAAGAAGTTATCCATAATAATTGTAATTCCACTAATAAAATCTTTTATTGTATCTTGTAGAGCAAGACCAAGTACAGCACCTACAACACCTAAACTAGCAATTAGGGCTTTGGTATCCACTCCATAAAGATTCAATATGGCAAGTAATAGGATAATAAAAATGACATATTTTAAGATGTTGGAAATCAATTTTACAATTGTATTTCTCTTCTTTTTTTCATAAGCACTTTTTCCAGCATTAATTATTTTTTGTATGGCAATTTTACCAAAGTAATAGGAAACGATTCCAATAAAAAGAATTAGTGCTAACCCATAAACTTGTTTTTGGGATAAAAATGTAAGAACCCCTTTTACCATTTCCATCTAATCACCCGTTATTTCTATTCCTAAAATTTCTAAAATTCTTTCTAAATCTTTTTCACGGTCAAAAGGTATTTCAATTTTATTTTTTTTAATTTTTACTTTTGAACCAATTTTTTCACGCATAATATTTTCATAAATAGCATAGTGGGTATTATGTTCTTCTGTCTTTCTTGTAATTTTATTTGTTTTTTCTAAATGACTATCGGAAATTAATTTTTCTATCTCACGAACACTTAAATTTTCTTTTAAAATTTTATCTGCAAGAGTATTTATTTGTTCTTCATCACTAAGTTTACTTAAAGCACGAGCATGTCCCATACTGATTTTGTTTTCTTCTACAAGTTTTTTCGTTGCATTTGGAAGCTTTAACAAACCTAACATATTGGTAACATAACTTCTACTTTTGCCAAAACGATGAGCAAACTCTTCTTGGGTCATATTGTTTAATTTTATAATGTTTTCATAAGCAATGGCTTCATCAATTGGATTTAAATCTTCTCTTTGAATATTTTCAATTAGAGCAATTTCCATCATTTCTTGGTCATCAAATTCTTTGATAATAGCAGGTATGGTTGTAAGTCCCGCAATACGTGCAGCTTTTGTACGGCGTTCACCAGCAATTAATTCATAGCCTTTAACGGCTTTTTTAACGATAATTGGTTGAACGATACCATATTCTTTGATACTATCGGCAAGTTCTTGAATCTTTTCTTCATTAAATGTTTTTCTAGGTTGATAAGGATTACTACGAATCTCACTTAAAGGGATTTCCACAATATCATTTCCTTTAGCAGTATCCACAATCTTTTTTTCAAAACTATCAAAGTCAATGACTTCATTTGAAAATAATTGTTCTAAACCTTTTCCCAATGCCTTTCTTTTAGTTTCCATCTCTACTAATCACTTCCTTTGCTAAATTTGCGTATGCAAGTGTTGCACGACTTGTTGGGTCATACGCATTTACTGGTTTTCCATGACTTGGTGCTTCTACTAAACGAACAAGTCTAGGAATTATGGTATTGAAAACTTTATTTTTAAAATATTTACGTACTTCTTCCATTACTTCAAGTCCAATGTTCGTTCTTCCATCTAGCATCGTTAGAAGTACACCTTCAATTCTTAAATCAGGATTCATTTCTGTTTGGACTAAAATAATAGAATTTAGTAATTGATTAATTCCTTCTAGTGCATAATATTCACATTGTACAGGAATAATCACTGAATCACTAGCAACTAAAGCATTCATTGTAGATACTCCTAAAGAAGGTTGGCAATCAATTAATATGTAGTCGTATTGTTCTTTGATTTCATTTAGTTTCAAACGCAATTGGTCATTTTGTCTAAATGTTTTATCTTCTAACATTTTTTTAACAAATTCCACTTCCATACCAGCTAGGTTAATGGTAGAAGGTATAATGGATAGGTTTTTAAATTGCGTTTTAATAATAGCATCTTTTATAGAACAAACACCTGTTATTGCATCGTAAATATCATTTTCGAAATCACTCGTATTTAAACCTAAACTATTGGAAGCATTTCCTTGAGAATCTAGGTCAATAATTAGAGTTTTCTTTCCTTCATTTCCTAAAGCAGCAGCAAGATTAATGCTCGTTGTTGTTTTACCAACACCACCTTTTTGATTTACGATTGAAATAACTTTTGCCATACGATCATCCTTCTTAAATTTAGTTACTAGAAATATTTTAACACATTAAACTATATTTGTCTTTACTAAAACAACACTATTTTTTGATTATTTTTAGAATGTCCTCTATTTCTTCTTGATTAAAGATTTCCATTTTCTTTAATAAGTTTTGTGCCTTTCGTACTGTCTTACAATAGAATAAAGAGACTAAAAGATAGAACTTAGGATTTTCTTTTTGATGATGAAAAAGATAAGGAATATAGATTTCATAATAACAAGGTATTAAAACTTCAAAATGTTTCGGCACCTCACGATAACTTAGATTGATATAGATTTTTTTAGAGGAATGAAAAAGATGCTTGGTATCTTTTACCACTATACTTAATAATTTCTCGGTATTTAATAGAAGAATAAATTCTATGGTGTTCGCATCTTCCACCATTTCTTTTTCTGTTAACGCACTTGCTTCTAAACCAAAAAAGTTTAAAAGCAATGTATCTAATTTTTTGCGATACACAACATTGCTAAAAATCATCATAAATTTTTTCTTTGTTACTAAATTTTGCATACTTATCACCAAAACCCTTTGCAATTTTATATAAAATGCTTTATAATCAACTAAAGCGAGCCACTAAGTATAGTGCTTGCCTTTAAAGGGTTGCACCACTCAATAAAGAGATGGTGTCTTTTTTTAAATTATCAACCAAAACCCCAATTTTTAACAAGTGCTAACTATCAAGAAAATGATCAATAAAATAATTATCACGATCAATGCTGCAATTAAAAAATCTTTTTTTGTCATTCGTGACCACCTCGATTTCTTTTAAAATTTAGGTGGCAAACCCATTACTTTTGCGGCTCGCAGAAACACTTTAGCAAAGAAAAAAAGAAAATGCAAATCATCAATTTTGCGATTTCTAGCAACTTTTGCTCAAATTCTCATGAGAAAAAGGCAAATTGTCGTGACAATTTACCTTTTTTGAGCCAATTTCGTTAAAATTGGTATTTTTTTACTTTTTTTTAATTTAATTTATGGATATTCTATAAGGATTGCTTTTTGTTCCATTTCCATTTTGAAATAATACATTCGATTTGAGATAAAAAGCCGGAAAAACATCAATATCTTCATTTGTAGAGGTATTTAGACCAATTGTTTTCTCTATACTTGAATTGGTTATGAACCAAACTTGATTTAGAGTAAATTTTTGTGCAGTTATAGACCACTGATATTTTTCTGTTTTATATAGCCAATCATTATTACTACAATTTGTATTCCAAGAGCCTATTACTGAGCACTCATTTTTCATACTAGTTGCAAAAACAAAATCACTTTCATAAATTAAACCAATTTTTGTTAAGATGTAATTAATAGTAGATTCACCCGTATTTTCTCGTTTTCCTCTTTCACTAATATAAAAATCAGTAATATTACGAGTTTCCCTGTCATCTTCCCAATAAGACCCTAAATACCACTTAGCATTTTCAATATATTTTTGATATGAACTTATACTGTCCCAATACGTTTTATTAAGTGTATCTATATTTAATGTACTTTGCGTCCAATCATTACTATTATTATCTGTACTACCACTCCATGGATATTTACCAATACTTGTATTTTTAATTAATTTTACTCGATCTTCATAGTTTCCACTATCACTTGATTGGGTTGGTATAACACCAATAATTCTATATAAGCTCTCATCATTACATTGTCCACTTTCTTCTAAACAGATATAATTGTTTGGATTTACTCCTATAAATCGATAGTCTGTTGTAGCATTACTTTGGGTTTGTTCCGTTGCTTCATGCTCTTGTTTTATGAATCCGCTTCCTCCATCTGCAACACTTGTTACCTTTGATTTTAAATAAGTTGAAAAAGTTGGTGCATTAAAATCTATTGTACATTTTATTCTACTTTGATTATTGCTATTTATTACTTTTAATGCCCAATTTGTATCGATCCATTCGGCTTGTACTCCTTCTTCACATTTTGTTTCTTTACTTGTAAATCCTTCATCTGAATTTGGAAAAGGCACACCATTTGTTTTTCTATTATTTATTGTAAATGCAAGAGTTACATCTCCACTATTAAAATCAGGTACTGTTCCTTCTAAAACATCAAACGTTTTTTCCACTTTATACAACGCAAAACTTCGGTATAAACTTATACCTCCTATTAATAGTAGTATTCCTACTATACTTCCTATTACTATTCCTTTTTGTTTCTTATTCTTTATAAATTTTTGCAGTTTCATTTGCTCACCTCAACGCCACGCTTTGTTGGTATTCTCTATAAAAGAATACCAACATTTTGTATGCTTGTCAAGAGGTGGTTTATTTATGAAACTAGTAGCAAATCAATATAAAGCAAATGAATTAATTAAATTTATCCGAGAAAATAGTGGTTTAACGCAAGAAGAATTTGGTAAAAAAATAAAAAGAAGTCGCAATGCGATCCAATTTTATGAATATGGTCAAAGAAACTATGATGTTGAACTGTTATTAGAAATTGCAAAACAATTTAATTTAGAAATTATTATTCAAGATAAAAAGAATTAGACTATTCCATATCATCTAATTCTTTTAATGCTTCTTCAAGTTCTTCTTTAGTCATTTTTGTATAGCCTTTAATTTTATTGGCTTTGGCGATTTCTCTTAGTTTTAGTAAAGAAGGTTCATCTTCTTTTAAAGGTTCTAAATCTTCACTAATTTTACCAGTTGTTACAAGAGATTCAATTTCCTCTTTTGTTAAGGTTTCTCTTTCGATTAAAGCTTTACTTAACGTCATCACTAAGTCTTTATTTTCACTTAAGATTTTCTTAGCATCTTTATAACAATTTTCAATAATTTTACGAACTTCTCTATCAATTTCTAAAGCAACTTGGTCAGAGTAGTTTTTCGTTTTGTTATAATCTCTTCCTAAGAAAACACCTTCACTTTTTTGTTCATATTGCATTGGACCAAGTTCACTCATACCGTATTCAGATACCATACTACGAGCAATATTGGTTGCTTTCTTAAAGTCATCACTTGCACCTGTTGTAATTTCTCCTAAGAATAATTCTTCAGCAGCACGTCCTCCAAGTAAACCTGTAATCGTTGCAAGTAATTCTTTTTCAGTCATAACAGAGATTTTTTCTTCTTTTGGAAGCATCATTGTATAACCACCAGCCATACCACGTGGAATAATGGTTATTTTATGAACTTCATTTGCATCTTCTAATTTAATACCAATAACGGCATGACCTGATTCGTGAATACTTACAAGTTTCTTTTCTTTATCAGTGATTTTACGACTTGTTTTTGCAGGTCCCATTAAGACACGGTCCGTTGCTTCATCAATATCTTCAATTGTAATCGCTTCTTCATCTTTACGAACAGCAAGTAGTGCAGCTTCATTTAGTAAGTTTTCAAGGTCTGCTCCACTAAATCCTGGAGTTCTTGCACTTACGTTTTCTAAACTAACAGATTCATCTAACACTTTATTACGAGCGTGAACTTTTAATATCGCTTCACGTTCTTTTGTATCCGGTAAATTAACAGTAACTTGTCTATCAAATCTTCCTGGTCTTAAAAGGGCTGGGTCCAAAACATCCGGTCTATTGGTTGCAGCAATAATGATAATACCTTCATTTGCTCCAAATCCATCCATTTCCGTAAGTAATTGGTTTAATGTTTGTTCACGTTCATCGTGACCACCACCAAGTCCTGCTCCACGTTGACGACCAACGGCATCAATTTCATCAATAAAGATTAAGCAAGGAGCATTTTTCTTGGCTTCTTTAAACATATCTCTTACACGGCTTGCACCGACACCAACGAATAATTCTACGAAATCAGATCCACTAATATAGTAGAATGGTACATTGGCTTCTCCGGCAACAGCTTTTGCTAGTAAAGTTTTACCAGTTCCTGGAGGGCCTACTAATAAGACACCTTTTGGAATTCTTGCACCTAATTTTTGGAATTTCTTTGGATTTTTTAAGAAATCGATAAGTTCAGCAACTTCTTCTTTTTCTTCTTTAAGTCCTGCTACATCACTAAATTTTGTAGTTCCACCATCTTCAGAAAGTCTAGCACGGCTTCTACCAAAATCCATTGAATTTTTATTACTTCCTGCCATCTTTGTAATTAATATATAGGATGCCCCAATAATAAGAACTAATGGTAAGAAATTAACAATGATATAGACTAAAGAAATTGATCCTGGATCTTTATTCGTTTCATATACATTCAAATCGTGTTCTTTTGCATAATTCGTGATTTCCGTTAAGTCCTCTTCTACTACTTTAGCAGAAAAACTTTCTTTTTCTTTGTAGTTTGCCAACTTACCTTCAATATAGTAAACTGAATCATTACTCTTTGGTGTAATGGTAATCTCCGTTACATTACTTTTTTCTAGTTCCGTTAATAGTTCTCCTGTTGTTAGGTTATGATTAATTGAACCTCCAAAATTTAATACGGTTAAGACAAAAAAGATAACCACTATTAATACTAAATAAGGAAATAAATTTTTAAATGCGTTATTATTTTTCATTTTCTTCCTCCTTCATAATTACGTACTTATATATTATATCATAAAATTCATCTTTATTTTTATCAAACTTTGACTTTTTTAAGCCTGGTAACCAAAGTACATTTTCTTGATGATCCACAACAACAAATAGATTTTCTCTTTTGCTCTTCGGAATTTTGGCATCCCTTAAGATTTCCTTTACTTTTTTATGCCCTCCTAAGTTTTTCACTTCCATGACATCTTCTTCTTTAATAGGGCGTACCTTTAAAGGTAGTGATAATTCCTTCGAGTTCAAACGAGTGAAAAAATTGCTTTTATCTATCGTTGTTGCTTCTACTTTTTCTATCCATTCGTTCTTTTTTAAAACTACTTTTTCTTCTAGTATATATTCTTCTCTTTTTTCCTCTTTTTTATGAGCAAAGAAAAGCGTATCATATTCTTTTACAATTGTTTTTCTAAGAGGTAAATGTAGTTCTTTAAAAGAATCCGTTGAAGTACATAATTTTAAAATACTTTGGGTATGAATATCTTGAATTAAGTCAATATCGTTTTGATATTCCTCTTTTAATATATACTCAATTACACGTTTTTTTATAAGTGGTTCTAACTTATTAAATTCGTGCAAGTTTACTTTACCAAAACTCCTAGTTTGTGTCAAGGCATCTAATGTCTTTTTTTGTAAGTAATTACTTGCCATTTCCAATTCTTCACTAAATTTTAAAAACTTTAAATGAACCTCTTTATTTTCTTCCTTTAAAAAAGGAAGTACTTTTTTGCGATAGCGATTTCTTGTATGTTCATCACTTTCATTTGATTTATCAATACAATAAGGAATATTTTGTTCCTTACAATAGGATAAAATCTCTTCTTTGGTTGTATAAATCAGTGGTCTTACTAAAGAATAATCACCACATTCTGTTTTCTTTTTAAATCCAATGTACCCATTTAAGTTGCTTCCTCTTGTCATACGCATTAAAATGGTTTCCATTAAATCATCGCCGTGATGAGCGGTCATTACGTATTTGGCTTTATATTTTTTTGCTAACTCTTCAAAAAAACGATATCTTTCTTTTCTTGCATTGGCTTCAAAGTTTTTATCTTGGTTTAAACTTAAGGTTCTTGTTTCAAAACGACAATGATTTTGTTCTACTTGCTCTTTTACAAACAGTTCTTCTTCTTTACTTTCTTTTCTTACGTTATGGTTGATATGGGCACATACAATATTTAAGTTGTATTCTTCTTTTAAAGATAAGAGCACATAAAAAAGACACATTGAATCAGGGCCTCCGGAAAGTCCTAGTACAACGGTAGTATTTTTTTCTAAAGTATTTCGTAAAAATTCCAATGTCCTTTTCATACAACCACCTAAATTGTTTCTTATTGTAAAACGAAATCTTAAAAATTGCAATTACTCTATCTTACTTTTTAATACAGATTCCATAATGGGTAGTAAATCTCCATCTAAAACCTTTAAAACATTACTAGTTTCATATCTACTACGATTATCTTTTACCATTTTATAAGGTTCTAAAACATAACTACGAATTTGACTTCCAAAATTAATGTTTTCCATTGTTCCTTTTAAGTTGTTTTGTTCTTGTTCTATTTTTTGTAATTCTAGTTCATAAAGTTTATTTTTTAACATTTTCATCGCTTGTTCTTTATTTTGCATTTGGCTTCTCTCATTTTGACAAGTAACCACTATTTTACTTGGTAAATGGGTAATACGAACTGCAGAATTGGAAGTATTAACGCTTTGTCCTCCTGCTCCACTTGAATGGTATACATCAATTTTTAAATCACTTTCTTTTATTTCTATGTTAATCTCTTGATTGTATTCTGGTGTTACTAAAACTGATGCAAAAGAGGTATGACGACGTGCATTCGAATCAAATGGAGAAATACGTACTAAACGATGAACGCCTTTTTCACATTTTAAATACCCATACGCATAGAGTCCTTTTATATAAAGCGTAAAACTTTTAAGTCCTGCTTCTTCACCTTTTTGGCTCTCAATAATTTCATAGGTATACCCATTATTTTCACAAAATCTCGTATACATACGGGCAAGCATACTAGCCCAATCACAAGATTCTGTTCCTCCTGCTCCCGGATGAATTTCTAAATAACAGTTTAATTTGTCGTGAATACCATTTAGTAAAGAACTTATTTCTAACTCATCAATTTCTTTTTCTAATTTTTCTACTTCTGTTTGTAGTGTTTCTAATTCATTCTCTTCTACTATGTTGATAAGTTCTAAATTATCCACAATATTTTTTTTCGTATCTTTAAATTTTGCTAATTCTTTTTTTAAAGAGGTTAGTTCTTGGTTTGTACGTGTAGCACTTTCTACATCTTGCCAAAAATCTTCCCTATTTACTATTTCTTCTAGTCTTTTTACTTCTTCTTCCTTTTGTTCTAAGTCAAAGGGACCTCCCTAAATCATTTATTTTATCTAACAATGTATTTAAACTACTTATTAATTCTTTTTTATCCATTTTGCATCACCTAGAAGTATTATAGCAAAAAAATAAGAACTTGGAAATTGTTCCAAGCTCTTACAAACTATTTTGTATATTTATTTCCACCAAGTTCTAATGATTTATCACTAGAATTGTATTTTAAAGATTTTGTTCCATCATTGGTTGTTTTATATTTAGAGAAATAATAACTATATTCATATTGATAATCTAAAGTTACCGTTTTACTATCACTATCATAAGTCCAATCACAATCTGTAACATCATCTACAAGTCCAGTAATTTCACAACTTCCATTTTTATTTAATTTAATTGTATTTTCTTCATATGTATAAGTACCTGCTAATTTTCTTTCTCCATTAAAGATATAAGTAAAGAAGCGAACAATACCAAGTAATACAACAATACCTGCTAAAGCCATACCTACATAACTTAAGTATTTATACATAGATTGTGTAACAATATTTCTACTTTCATATTCATTTTCTACTTTTTCAGAATCTGTTGTAATTAATTCATTTAATTTGTCTTTAAATTCTTGGTTGTTCCAAGTCATAAATACAAGTGGAAAACTATGATATTGATGAATAATCAATGTTCTAAAAATCCAGAAAACATTGATTGTTGATACTTTCGTAATTTTATTTAATGGAATGCTTTCTTCACTTCTTTTAAATGGAATGTAATGTTCTTTATACACCTCATTTTTTGTTAAGCATAACATTGTTTTTGCAGCACATCTGTAGAACCAGTTTAGTATTAAATAGGCAATGAATAAAACAATTAAGAATAAAATTTCACGTCCTACTCTACTAAAGAATCCATAGTTTAAGCTTGAAATATGTCCTCTAAAAATTCCAATTGTTCCAATTAAGAACCATAATCCTAAAATGATTAAGTAAATCTTATCTAGAACAGAAATAAATAAAATTCTTGATGTAACTAATGCTTTTTGTGTTTTAACCTCTTTTGCTTCTTTTTTGGCTTTTTCTTTTTTCATTTACTACTCTCCTTCTTTAAGTTTATTTTACTTTTTAGAGCAAATTTTGTCAATATTTGGAAGCAAATTTATTATCATTCCAAAAGAAAAAAGCAACAAAGTGCTTTATATTTTTCTTGTTAATTCGATTCCTTCCTTAAATCTACATGGATCGGTACAAGTAAAATTTGGAAAAGAACATCTTGCAGCTTTTATATAAAGAAGTAATTCTTTTAAAATCTTTTTATCGTTTTCACTTTTAGATTGCTCTAAAGTACTTACATATTGGTTTAAGACTTGTTTTGTAATTTGCATAACTTCTAGTTGAGGAGCTGTGCAAATTCTTTCATATAATTTTAAAATAAAATCTTCATATTTTCCTGTTTCATTTACATTGACAAGCATTCCTTGAGGGAATTCAGAAATAGAAGAAATGTCATCTAACCATTCCTCTGTTAAATCTTTTCTTGGTCTTATAATTTGCGGAACATAAAATTCTTTTTTCTCTTTTAAAGAGAAAGAGTAGTCAAGTGATCTATGTCTTTGTAAGTCAGCAAGTGCAGGGATTGTTGCATCATAATTGATAGAGTAACTTCTACTAAAATGTGTATCAAAAGTGTTATCCTCTTGAATTAATGAAAAACTTCTATTTCGATAATCCTTTATATCATTTGTTATAAATCCGGTTTTTTCCAAAGCATCTCTAAATTCTTCCAAATAAGGTTTTAATGCTATTTTAAGTGGATTATCAGTTTCTTCTTGAATCATTTTTTCGGTAAAATCATATAGATAATTCCATTGTCTAAAAGAAGTTGTATATTTCATTTTCGTTCTCATAAAAATAGACAATAAGTAACGAGCATTTTCTTTGGCTTTCTTTTCAATCATTGTATCACTTAAATAATTTTCATTAGGATACGCTTTTTTAATTTCTTGAACGAAAATCGCCTTCCATTTATTATACAATTCATTTTCTTCTTCGGTACCAAACATAGTTGTAAATCTTCCAGATTTTTCTGATGTGTTGTACTCTTTTTCATTATTAATCATCATAGCAATGATTTTAGGAATGCCTTCAAAATAGATTTGAATGGTATCATGGCCAAAGACAGAATGATGTCTATTCTTTTTATTTCCTTCTGCTCTTGCTACGGTTTTCTCAATAGGTTCTTTTAAAATTTCTTCATAACTTTTTTGTGTATAGCAAATATTTGCTGCATGTCCCCCATTTATTTCTAAATCTTTTACATTTGTATTTTTTATGACTTCTTCATCAGTTGTTGTGATGCCAATTACTTTGGCAGTTATTTTTTCTTCCATAGTTCCCTCCTGAATATACAATATTATTTTATCGAAAAACAAATCGGAATGCAATTATTTTTCTTTCTTAAAAGAAACCGTAAAGGTCGTATAGTCGTTATTACTTGAACACTTAATCGTACCGTGATGATTCTCTACAATGCTTTTTGCTATAGCAAGCCCTAAACCATAACGATTACTATCTCGATTATGAGAAGCATCTCCTCGATAAAATCTTTCAAATATTTTTTCTTCTTCCTCTTTTGGAATTGGTTTTCCTTTATTGCTAACCGTTAAATAAATTTGATTTTTTATTTGTTTTAGTTCTACTTTTATTTTCCCTTTTTTGCTACTATGTTTAATCGCATTATCCATTAAAATAGATAGGAGTTGTTTTAATTCTTCACTATTTCCTTTTATATTAATTTCTTTTTCGATATTTTCTTCTAAAGCAATCTTACTATCATAAAGTAGGCTTTCTAAAGTAAGAAGGGATTTTTCGACTAACTTACTAAAATTGATTTCTTCTTCTACTATTTCTTTTTTATTTTCTACTTTTGCTAAATCAAGTAAATTTGTAATTAGTTTGTTCATACGTTCTGCTTCTGTTTCAATTGCTTCTAACCATTTCTTTTCTTTTGGGTTCGATTTTAACGCATCACTACTAGCCATTATAACAGCAAGAGGTGTTTTTAGTTCGTGAGAAGCATCTGCTATAAATTGTTTTTGTTTGTTAAAACTTTCTTCTACAGGTTTTGAAATCCATCTAGATAAGAATTTCGAAACAATAAAGATACACATTTCTATAAGGAAATAAAAAGCAATGGAAATAGAAAGTAAATCGAAAAGTCTTTCTTGTACTTCTTGATTATCAATAATGATAATACGATTGCTAGGCGAATAAGAGTAAGAATAACGATTTAGATACAAATTGCCTATTTTGTTTTTGCTTTGTTTGTTTTCTTTTACAATCTTTTCTGCTAACTCTTCTATTTCTTCATAAACACTTCCATCTTCTGTATGGCTGATGACTCCTAAAACGGTATTGTCTCGATTTAGGAGAATTGTATACATCGTAACATCTAAAAATCTTTTGGGATTATTGAATTTATCCGATTCATTTAAAACATTTTTAACTGGCTCATTTCCCAAACGACTTAAGTTTTCTTGAATGTTTATTTTTTCTTTACGATAATTTTGTACTTGAAAAAGCATAAGGACACTTAAAGAGAAAAAAGATAGAATGATAAAAATAGTCCAAAAGATTTTCATTTTTAATTTTTTCATTGCTTTTCCTCCAATTTATAGCCAAGATTTCGTATGGCTCTTATGGTTACATTTGAATCGATTGCCTTTAACTTTTTACGTAAGAAAGATAGATAGGCTTCTAAGTTATTGGATTCACTTGTATTGTTAATTCCCCAAACTTTATCATAAATTTGTTCTTTTGATACGATAATATTTTTGTTTTGCATTAGGTATTCAAGAAGCAAGAACTCTTTATACCCTACTTCAATAGTTTCATTCGTTGTCGTACAAAGAAGTTCTGATTTTTTAACATTTAGTTTTAGATCATAGGCTTCTATTTCATCTGCTACTTTTTGAGCTTCATTCTTACGTAGTTGCACATTTACTCTAGCAATTAATTCTTCGATATGAAAGGGTTTGGTCATATAATCATCTGCTCCACTATAAAGACCATTTAGTTTATCCTCTAATTCGCTTTTGGCTGTAAGCATAATGACTTTTGTATCGATTTTATTTTCTCTAATTTGTTTTAATATTTCAATTCCATCAATAAAGGGAAGCATTATATCTAGAATAATTAAATTATAGATCCCACTTAAAGCATCATCTAAACCGGTTTCACCATCAAATGCCATATCAACCGAATACTTTTCTTTTTTTAAACTACTAGACATTACTTCTGCAAGTGTTTTTTCATCTTCAACAATTAATATTCTCATACTTATTCCTTCTCTCTAAATGAGTTTACTCTATTTTTATTAAATGAAGATTAAAGAAAAAACAGATTTATGTTTTAAGTATACCATAAGTTCTAAAAGAAGACATTTAAAAAGACGTTCACGATAGTGTTTCCAAAGTGGGGAGATATGAAAAAGAAAGCCTTATAAATCAAATAAAAAGGTAAAAACCTAAAAAGTGCTTTATAATTGAATTGAAATAATAAACAATAGAAAGCAGGTTTTTACCAATGAAAATTATATCACGTATAATACTGAACAGTCTATATCATATTTTTATTTTAAATTTTATTATATAAGTCTAAATGTTACATTTTAGTAGTGGCCAAAATTTTTTTGTTTTTTTTCTTTTGTTATTTTTTTCACTTTAAAAGGAGTGTTTTTTATTTTTCACTCCTTAACACTGCTAACTAATTTACTTTTTCTAATTTATTGTTGTCGTTAATAGCATAGTAAATCATTTTTTAATAAACAAAAGAAAAACCAGCACAAATGCTGATTTACAATGTTATAAAATGTTATCATTGGAAAACCCTTGATTTTACGGGGTTTTTTGGTATTTTTGGGAACAAATTGAATTTTTTGTGCACATTTTGAGCACATTTTTATAGTTTTAAATGGTATTTTTTAAGATTTTTTCAAAAGTCAATGTTTCGCAAACTCTTTTAAAACCTATTATTTTCCGTGGCATTGCTTATATTTTTTGCCGCTGCCGCACCAACATGGGTCATTACGACCAATTTTCTTTTCGGCTTTTTTAGGAGTTTGTTTTACTTTTTCTTTTCCATCATTAGCAATTCCTACATTCGTTTGTTTACGTTCGGTATTTTGTTCAATATTCGCTTTAAGCAAGAAACTCGCCGTATTTTCATCTATTTTATCAAGTAAGTTTTCAAATAATTCAAATCCTTCAATTGTATAGGCTTGTAATGGATTTACTTGACCATAACCACGTAACATAATTCCTTCTTTTAAATGTTCCATCTCGCTAATATGGTCTACCCATAAAGAATCAATAATTCTTAAAGAGATAGCACGTTCAAATTCGTGGAAATTTGGAGCAATACTAATTTTCTTTTCATAATCCTTAATAATACGATCACTTAAGTATTCTTCAATTTCTTCCTCTTTTTTATCTTCGATTTCACTTACTTCAATAAGGTTATTTTTAATGTAATTTGTATTTACAAACTCTACAATTTCGCTCTTATCATCATCTGTTAAGTAGCCTTCTGGTTCAATATGATTTTCAACTAATGTTACAATTGTATTCTTAAAGATGTCTAAAATACTTTCATGAATGTTCTCATTATCTAGAACTTCATTTCTTTTTTCATAAATGATTGTTCTTTGTTCATTTACAACATTATCGTAATCAAGAAGACTCTTACGCATATCAAAGTTGTTACCTTCAACCTTCTTTTGTGCTGTTTCAATACTTCTTGTAATCGCTTTTGAACGAATCGATTGATCATCGGTCATACCAAGACTTTGAACAATTTGTTTAATTCTATCTGTACCAAACATACGCATTAAGTCATCATCAAATGATACAAAGAATTGACTTGTACCAACATCTCCTTGACGTCCACTACGTCCACGTAATTGGTTATCAATACGACGAGATTCGTGTCTTTCAGTACCTATAACATATAATCCACCTAGTTCTTTTGTTTCATCAGTAAGTTTAATATCGGTACCACGACCTGCCATATTGGTTGCAATGGTAATCGCACCTTTTTCTCCGGCTTTTGCAATAATTTCGGCTTCTCTTTCATGATTCTTTGCATTTAAAACTTCGTGTTTTAGTCCAGCTTTCGTAAGTAACTTACTTAAATGTTCATTGGCTTCTACGGAAATTGTACCTACTAGAATTGGTTGCCCAGTGGAATGAATTTCCTTAATTGTATTTACAATTGCCTTATATTTTCCATTCATGGTTGCATAAACTAAATCCGGTAAATCGACACGAGCAATTGGTTTATTGGTTGGAATTTGAATAACGTACATATTATAGATATTTCTAAATTCTTCTTCTTCCGTTTTAGCCGTACCAGTCATACCTGATAATTTTTCATACATTCTAAATAAGTTTTGGAATGTAATCGTTGCCATTGTTTTGGTTTCTATATTAATAGTAACACGCTCTTTTGCTTCAATGGCTTGATGAAGTCCATCACTAAATTGACGTCCTTGCATTAAACGCCCAGTAAATTGGTCAACGATAATAACTTGGTCATCACTTACAACATAATCAATATCCTTTTTAAACGCATAATTGGCTTTTAAGGCTTGATTTACGTGATGCACTAAATTGGTATTGTTCATATCATATAAGTTATCAATATGAAAGAACTTTTCTATTTTTTTACTACCGGCTTCTGTCAAAGAAACATTCTTAATCTTTTCATCGATTGTATAGTCTTCTTCATTTTTTAAACTTTTAACAGAACGATCGGCATCTACATATAAACTACCATTATTGGCTTGTCCACCGGAAATAATAAGTGGTGTTCTTGCTTCATCGATTAAGATAGAGTCTACTTCATCAACGATACAAAAATGAAGAGGTCTTTGTACACGATCGCCAGCATCTACAACCATATTATCTCTTAAGTAGTCGAAACCTATTTCATTATTCGTTGAATATAAAATATCACAAGCATAGGCTTCTTGTTTTTCTTTTGGAGATAAATCACGTAAATTTAAACCAACTGTTAAACCTAAGAATCTAAAAATATTTCCCATCCATTCAGAGTCACGTTTGGCTAAGAATTCGTTTACGGTTACAATGTGAACACCTTTACCGGTTAAAGCATTTAAGTAAGCTGGCATCGTTTCTGTTAACGTTTTACCTTCACCAGTTTTCATTTCAGCAATATTACCAAAATGAATTGCAAGTCCACCTAGAATTTGTACATAGAATGGTTTTTCTCCAATAACACGATACGCTGCTTCACGTACGACAGCAAAAGCAGGTACAATTAAGTCATCTAAAGATGTACCATTTTCTAATTCTTTCTTAAATTCTTCTGTTTTCTTTTTTAAATCCTCATCGGATAGTTTTTGCATTTCTTCATCTAAGGCTACTATTTTATCAGCAATACCTTCGAATCTTTTTAATTCTTTATATTCGGAATCAATTAATTTTCTTAAAAATCCCATCTTGTCTCACCTTCCACTGCAAAGTATTATAACATAGTTCTTAGGAAAACTAAAGTTTTTTAATCTTACTAAAATAAAAAGGAAGTAAATTTCTTTACTTCACATTTAGAATACCATATTTTCCATCTTTTCTTTTATATAAAACAGATACACATTCTTCATCAACATTTTTAAAAACAAAGAAATCATGATCTAATAGTTCTGCTTGTAAAATGGCTTCTTCTTCATCCATTGGTTTCATTTCAATCGTTTTTCTTTTTACTATTTTATTATCATTAACTTCATGGCTTTCTACTTCAAAGTCTAAGTTTAAACCTACTTCATTATTTTTATATTTGTTTTTAATTCTCGTTTTATTTTTTCTTATTTGTCTTTCTAGTTTATCCATCACTAAATCAATGGCTGCATATAAGTCTTCGTGTCTTTCTTCTGCTCTTAATGTAAATTTTGTTGTTGGAATCGTTACCTCAATAATTTGTTCTAAATTTTGCACCTTTACATTCACATAAGCTTTAATTTCTTCTGGTGTTTCAAAGTATTTATCAAGTCTTTCAAATTTTTCTGTTACATAATCTCTTATTGCATCTGTAACAACAATCTTATCCCCTCTTATACTTATTTCCATATGAATCACCTTCCTTATAGAAATTATATCACAACAAGATAAAAAAAACTACTAAACAGTAGTTAATTCTGTGGATACAACATCCACTGCTTGTAAACCTTTAGAAGTTTCAATTAGTTTAAAATCAACAATATCGCCTTCTTTAAGAGTTTTGTAGCCTTCTTTTGCAATTGCTGAATAATGAACAAAGATATCTTCTAAGTCATTACATTCAATAAAGCCATAGCCTTTTTCGTTATTGAACCACTTTACTTTACCACGCATCACTGCCACCTCTTTTCTTCTTAAATTTACTTCTTACTGCTTACAACTTAACCATACCACTAAATAGGCACGCAAACAATAAAATACAATCGACAAAGTTCGCACGCAAGTCTTTTTGTCTAAAATCTTATCATTTTTGTTTTATTCTAAACCTTCAATTTCTTTCTTATCTTTAAATTATTATTTTAGACAAAAAAGATTTTAATTAGTTCTTAATTACAGTTTTTATAACTAAAAAAATGCTATTATAGAATCGTTGGTGGTAGTATGAAAAATGCGTTTGTAACTCATTCATTAGAGTATTTAATAAGAAATAATGCTTGTACTGAAAAGCAAAAAAACATTTTTCGTTACACCTTAGAATCTTTATATTCTTTAATAACAAAAACAAGTGTTGTTCTTATTTTATCTATATTTTTAAAAACATTTCCCATAACTCTTACCATGATACTCTTATACTCCATTTTAAGAGGATTTGCATTCGGCATACATGCTACAAAAAATAGTTATTGTTGGATTGTTACCTTAAGTGTTTATGTTATTGTTCCACTATGTATTAAATATGTAACTATACCAAATACAATTCTATATATATTTTTTGGAATCAGTATACTCGCCTTTATCTTATGGGCACCTGCTGATACACCTTCACGACCATTATTAAATAAGAAAAAAAGAGAAACTAACAAAATAATTACTCTATCATTAGCAAGTATTTATTTAATTAGTTGCTTCTATTTTAAAAATAGCAATTATTCTGAAATTGTGTTCTTTACATTACTTATAGAATCAATTTGTATTTGTCCAATTACTTATAAATTATTTCATATTCCATGCAAAAACTATTTGCATTATAAAAAATAATTGTGGTTTAAATTATTTTATTTAATAGTTTTAAACAAAGAAAGGAGGGAAGAAGAATGGCTAGTATTTTAGCAAGTGTATTATCTGCTTTAGCTGGTGTTGTTAACAACGGAGTTTCAACATTTACTTGGTGGGGAGCTTGGGATGAATCAGACTGTCCTGAAGAATTATTATAATTTTTAAATAAATATCCACCAGCATAGCTGGTGGTTTTTCATTTGCGCCTAAAAGGCTTTACTATTGGCCTCCACTAAAGTGGCCTTTCTTTGACCGCCAGTCGCATCTTTTACTTGCTACCCTTTTAGAAAAGGGTCAAATTCTTCCATCGTCATTTGATGGCTTAATTGATCTTCTTTTAATTGATTTTGTATGTATTCTTTTATTTTCTTTGTATTTTTTCCTACTGTATCCACATAGTACCCTCTACACCAGAATTCTCTATTTCTATATTGATAGCGCATATTTGCCCATTTTTGATAGATCATCAAACTACTTTTCCCTTTCAAAAATCCCATTACGCTTGATACACTATATTTTGGCGGTATCTCCACCAACATATGTATATGGTCTGGGCATACTTCTGCTTCTATTATTGTTATTCCTTTCCATTCACATAGCTGTCTCAATATTTGTCCTATTTCTAATCTTTTACTTTCATAAAACACTTTGCGCCTATACTTTGGTGCAAATACTATATGGTATTTACAATTCCATTGTGTATGTGCTAAACTTTTTATATCATTTATTTGAATATTTTTCATTTAAATGTCCTCCTTCTAATATTATTGTTGCTTCCTGGCGGTCGCAATCAATATTATATTAGAAGGAGTTTTTATTTTCAACTCACCGCTTAAGCTCTACCGAACCCCCAGACTATCTGGGGGTTTTCTTACACAAAAACGCGCAGTATTAATTACTAACGCGCTTTTTTTACTTGCAATTCAATATAATAAAAATTATTAATAATACTTATTTTCTCTTTAACTGCCTTATTTCTCATTATAGAAAATAATCCAAGCCCACTACCTCTATTTTTAGTAGAATAATATTTTTCTCCAAGTTTATTTAAATCTATTGAATTTTTAAAATTATTACCAATTTTTATATAAATAATTTCTTTCTTTTCAAATAAATCCATTGTTATAATCGGATTATTTGTTTCCTTACAAGCTTCAACTGCATTATCTAATGCTATTCCTAAACATTCAGAAATAGAATTAAATAATTTTGGAGATAAAGTTTTAAACGGATCAAATTTAATATTATTATTAATAATTACTTCGATATTGGCATTATATAGTTTTTCAGCTACTATACCTTTAATACCATTTGGAATATTATACAGGTTATTGTTTTTTATATCAAAATTATTTTCTTCATTCACTAATTCATCAATTAAAGAGTTTATTTTCTTATTTCCAAATGCTTTCATTGCATGTAATTTATGATTTATATTATGTTTGTATATTTTGTATTCATCTAAAAATGTTCCATATTTTGTATTGTATTCTATTAATTTTTGATTTGATAAAATCAATACTTTTTCTTTAGATTTTAAACTTATTATTAATGCAAATAATACTATAAATAATATTAACAAAATTAAAAGTAGCTTTATAGAATCTTTTGTAGCAAAATTAATTACATTTAAAATGCTAAATATTGCAATAGTAAAATATAATAAATACATTATATTCATAATATTAATAGTAGTTATTAAATTGTCAATTAATTTTTTACAAAACTTATTTATATATTTATTGGAAATTAACAAACATTCACAAACAACTACTATTATAGATAAAATCGCTTTTGTGATTGTTATAGATATTACTAAAATATAGCTATTTAAAATTCCAAAGAAATTTAATAAATTTGTAAGTACAAATTCTATAACAATAGTTATTAAAAATATAAAAATGTAAGAAATTATTACTTTTTTCCAATTATCATGATATAACAACTTGAAAGATATACATGTAATAATTGGAACGATAATAAATTTTAACCATAAATTATTATAACTATTATTTAATAGAACTAATAAACATGTAACTACTACATTCATAAGATTATAAAAAGTCAATTTAAATTCAGCATTGTTTAATTTTACATAGCAAATATTATAAATAATATATGTAAAAATAATTGAAATAATGTATAAAAACCAGCTAACTATTTCTTGCATAATACTCTTCAACTTCTTTCTTATATTTTCTAGATAATAAGTGTACTTTTTCGCCAGTATTCAATACAAAGTATCCTTTTGACCAATTAAATTCTTCAACACAATCCATATTTACAACACATGCCCTATGTACCATAAGAAAACGATTATCCAAATATTTTAAAGAATCTTGTACATTCATATAGATTGCATAACTTGTCTTATCCGTATTAATAATTAATTTTCTTTCTTCTGTATCACGATACAAATAGGTTATGGAACGATAGAAAATTTGTAAATTTAGATTTCTACTTTCAAACTTAAACATTTTATTATCAAAGTTCTTTTTAAAAATCGCTTTTAAGTCTTTCTTTAACTTTTGTTCTAAATCATGAAATTTTTCAATAAAGTCAAAAACTTCATAGACAGAACGATAAGCCGTCTCAAACATTTTATCGTGATTCGTTATAAATATGATTTCACTATCCCAATCATTGTCACGGATAAAACGGGCAATATCAATGCCACTTACTTTACTATCCAATTCAATATCTAAAATATAAATTTTACGTTCTTCCTTATCTAAGATAACCTCTTTTAAAGCATTTGTATATTTTGTAAAGTATTCCACTTTAATTTCTTCATCCTTTAAGAAATCCATTTTTCTTAAAAGATTCTTGATTGTTAGTTGTGTTTCTTTTTCATCTTCAACGACAATTATCTTAATCATACACTTCACCTCTATATAGTTTACCATTTGCAATTATAACACAAAAATTAAAAAAAAGAACACAAAATTTGCTATTTTTTGCATTCTTCGAATATATAGGTAAAATATGCCTCTGGAAACGTTGTTTCTACGTTATATTTTTTATGAATTTCATCGGTTATGGAGGCTATATTTTCTATAGGCCCTAACACAATTAAATTTTTTGGTTTGTATAAATTGTTCATTACATGTTGAATTGCTTTCGTATTGCTATCATTAAATATTTTTAAATCGATACGGATTTGCTCTTTTTTATTTTTCTTCCTATAGTAATAATCCAAATATTTTTTGGTTAGAAATAGAACACCATTTTCATTATCGATTTGAAATATATCTTCTAAATCTATGAATTCAATTTTACGAAAATAATCATTAAAAATTTCTTTGTATTTTTCTTGGGTTAAAGGACTTAAATTTTTGTTTTTGATAAACACAATATTTTTGCCAAACAAAGAAATCCGAATCGAATGTTTTTGTAAGAACTTACTAAACTCTTCTTGAAATAATGAACTATCCTTAATCTCTTCACATTCCAAACTTTTAAAGTTTTCCTTTATAACTTGTCCATTTTCTTTTTGTAAAAAGAATTCATTATCACAAACATAGATAGTAAAATGAATTTTTTTCATAATATCAACTCACTTGTTTCTTTAAATATTTTTGTTTTGTTGCATCTCCACCTCTTATATGGCGTTCTAATAAATGTTCTTCTAATATAAAACGCACCCTTTGATAGAGTATGGGAGAAACTCTTGGTAACCTTTCTTGTATATCTTTATGAATGGTACTCTTACTTAAATGAAAATAGTCTGCTACTTCCCGTATAGTCTTTTTGGTGTTCACAATGTAATTTGCTTCCTCTAACACGCGATCCTTTAATAATTTATTCATAAAAACAACCCCTTACTAACTATATTGTTTTTTGGGGTTTTCTATTCTTAATTTAATTCATTGATATCCATTTGATAAAAACTTTCAGGATTGATGACTTTTCCATCAAAATTTACTTCAAATAGCATGGAATTGTTGCTTTGACTAAATTTATTGGTATTACTTTTACCAAGTACTGTACCTTGGGTGATTGTATCGTTTACTTTTACATTTACATCCTTAAGTCCATAATAGATGGTTGTAAGACTAGAATTATGAGATACATACACTATTGTACTTAGAATATCATCTTGTTTGATATCTAAAATGGTTCCATCATAAACACTTACGACATCAAATTCTTCTTCACTGCTATAAACAACTCCACTATTTTGTAAATACGTATTTTCATAATAAATTAATGATTTTTCTTGTTGTTCACTTGTTGCATCTTTATCATAAAAATAACGATTGATACTTACTTTATCACTTGTGTAAGGTTTTATAAATTTTGTTGTCTCCGTAATATTTGCTACCGGTGTAATGGGTTCTAATAAAGAATTCATTACATACTTTCCGCTCTCCTCTTCATTTGATGGTTTTAAATTACGAATAATAGTTGCTGAAAATAATAGTATCGTACTAATACTAATGATAAATAGTGCTACTTTTACTTCCTTTCTTAATCTTCTTTTGGTCATTTCTTCACCTTCCTGTTAGATAGTTTCAACCAAAAGATGAAAATTTATACCATTTTATTAATTGTGATATCGTTATAGTAGTAGTTTAATATCTCTCTATAGGTATATCCTTCTTTTGCCATACCATTTGCACCATACTGACTCATACCAACACCGTGGCCATAGCCTTTGGTTGTAATTTGGATAGTATCATTATTTTGTTCGATCGAAAAATCCGTAGAGCGAAGGTTTAGTAACTGGCGAACTTCCGTTCCTTTAAAGGTTTTGTTGTTTACCATTAGGGAATTAATACGATGACTTGCACTATAATTGATGTTATCAATCGTAACACTTTGACAGTCTTCCAAATTTAATTGTTTACAAAATTCTTCTCTCGTAAAAGTTGTAGTAACTTTAAAATTATTTAACGATTCATTATCCCAAGAAGAGGTAACAGGTTTTATATAAGGTAAGTATTCTTCAAATACGCTTTTGGCATCCTCCGTTGCTCCATTACTCATAGAAAAATAGAAAGCCTCTATAATTTCATTATCGTAGTACATGACTTCATCCTCTGTTGCAGAAATGGCATTCTTTATTTTATTTAAATAGATGGGATATTCACTTCCCCACTTTTCTTGCATTTCTTCTTCCGTAAGATAGACTTGATTCGTAATATCGGATAAAACATCAAAATTATTCGTCTCGTTATGCAAAATCTTATACATAGCGTAACTACGTGAAGCAACGGCTTGGGCTTTTAAGGCTTCCATTTCAAATGATGCAGGCATTTCTCCCGCAAGAACTCCTACTAAGTACTCTTCAATTTTTAATTCTTTAATTTCCTCTTCTCTTGTTTTTACTTTAATTTTTTGTTCTTCATCGTTTAAAAAAGAGTGGTTATTCTTTTTTAATCCAACCACTCCAATTAACACAATACTTAAAATAAAGATAATACCTAATAGTATTTTATTTTTCATAGTCTCTCCTTTTATACAATTTGACTACATTCTAAAAAATCAAAGATAAAGTTTGTTAATAAATAAGCAAGAACAAAAGCTAGTATTAAAACAAGTATTCTCGTTTCCCAAACTTTATTTTTTTTAATAAACTTTTCATAATGAATACCACTTAATGCAAAAATACATAACATAATGTTCACAAAATAAATAATTAACTTATAGTTCATTATATTGTCCACTTTCATATTTTATGATTTTATTTACTCTTTTTAAATGTCTTTCTTCACTTGCAGGTTTTGTACTGATGAAAACATTAATAATTTCCATCGCTTTATCAAGTGGTAAATCTCCTGCAATTGCAATCACATTTGCTCCATTATGATTCTTAGCTTTAAAAGCATCATCTTCATTTAATACTCTTGCACAACGTATTCCTTTTACTTTATTGGCAGCAATACTAATACCAATCCCATTTCCACAAATAAGTATTCCTAAAGCATCTTCATTTTTTATAACGTTTTCTCCAACTTCAAAAGCAAAGTCTGGATAATCATCTAATTCGTTATTTTCTAGTTTTGTATCTTCTAACAAAAATCCATCTTCATTAAGGATTTTCATAATTTCCTTTTTTAAATCTGCACCTCTGTGGTCTGAACCAATAAATAGTTTCATATTCACTTTCCTTTCATATAGAAAATATTTATCTATTTAAATTGTAGCATAAAAAAACTACAATTATGCAGTTTTATTATCATTGTTTATACCATATTTACGGTTAAATTTTTCAATATTTCCAGTTCTCTTTGCGTTTCCTTGTTTTCCTGTATAGAAAGGATGGCATTCACTACAAATTTCAACTTCAATATTTTCTTTTGTTGATCTTGTTTTAAATGAAGCACCACAAGCACATTTAATTGTTGTTTCTTTCATTTCTGGATGAATATTTGCTTTCATATTACGCTCCTTTCGCCATACCTAATTCCTAGGTATAGTAATTTCTTTCTAATGTATTATACCATATTTTATTGAAATCGCAACACTTTTATGCGTAGGTAGCCGTAAAGTTGCGATTTTTGTCGTAGATTGATAAGTTTCTTCTAGTTGTGTCGAAACGCTTGAAATTAGAAAAAGAATGTATATAATAACTCACCGTTACCGAGAAAGGGTGGCGCTACTACAATTTTTATCTTTTATAATTTGGGGGCGGTTAGTATTCACGCACTTCTAAATTTATTTAAATACTTTTACCTTTATTTTATATCTTTTAAAATTGGTTATTTAATATAATTATTAAGTAAAATTTAAA
>CANROY010000003.1 GCA_947632355.1 uncultured Bacilli bacterium | reverse complement strand
AACACTTCGTCGATACCTACGCGCGTATTGGACTTTCACCAACTAGATATATGCCATGCACGGCACACAATAAAAAAGAGAAGAGTGTAACTTCCCTTCTCTACTATAATTAAACTTTCCTAGATTCAATTTCAGCAATCTTTTCAATAACTTCTTGAGCATTTGATTCATTAATTTCTGTATAACCAAGTTCTTTTAAAGCTTGAATTTTAATTGTATTTAATTGTTGTGTTCGACTTAATTTTTCTTCATTTTTTTGTTCAATTTCTTGAACAAAACGCTTATGGCTTTCGGCAAGTTTACTACGGCTTGCACCACCATTATTATAAAGCGTTAATGCAGAATACAAAATGCCTTCAAAAATAAATTGTTTGTCTTCATTAAATTTATAATCTTCCGGATCCGTAAATCCTGTTGTTTTTGACATATAACCGAAAATATATTTTATTTCAGGTACATTATCTAGAGATTGTAACATATGATATAAATATTTGATTGCATAGAAGTTTTCTTCTTTATTGCTATCATCTAATAGTTTTTCTTTTAGTAAATATGTTAAATCAGCAAGTAAAGTTTGTTCTTCTTTATTTAAACCTTTCATATCAAAATAGGCATCCATATCACTCGTTGTTTTCATTCCTTGATTTAATCTTGCTTCAACACTCATTAAGTAATCGGTTGTTACTTTAATGGCTTTAATAGTTCCGTCTTCCCCATCATTAATATCCAATAATTTAAATAGTAAGATTTTCTTTTCTTTAGGCCATTTATTAATATCATCTAGTTCTAAGTAATTATAGACCATTTGACGAGATACACCTAAATACTTAGCAAGTCTTACTTTTGAAATTCCTAATTCTTGTAATAATTCATTTAATCGATTCATTTTTCATAACCTCCAAGATTTTACATTTAAATTATATCACTTAACACTTATTTGTCAAGTAGAACTAGTCAAGTTATAGATAAAATAACTTCTCACCATTTTTATAGACTTCTTTAATAATTCCACTACCTAAACACTCTTCACCTAAGTAAAAAACACAGGCTTGTCCCGGAGTAACAGCTTTTACTTTTTCAGGATAGTTTACTAGAATTTCGCCATTTTCTAAGTATTCTAAAGAAATAGGATAGTCCTCTCCCCTATAGCGAAATTTGGCTGTACACTCTTTTGGTCGTTCATCACTTATAAAATTAATATCTTCTAATAAACAAGCATCACTATATAAGTACTCACTGTCTCCAAAAGCAACGTATAAAGTGTTTTTTGCTACATCCTTACCACATACATAATGACGTTCTAAATTTCCACTAATTCCAACATTTCTTCTTTGCCCAATTGTGTAATTCATGAGTCCTGTATGTGTCCCAATCACTTCTTTCGTTGCCACATTGACAATAGGTCCTGGATTTGGTTTTAAATAATTTTTAATAAATTCTTGGTAATTTCTTTCTCCAATAAAACAAATACCAGTCGAATCTTTTTTTTCTGCAACATTAAGACCAATCTCTAAAGCAATTTTTCGAACCTCAGGTTTTGTTAGATTTCCAACAGGAAATAAAACATTTTCTAATTGCTCTTTGGAAATTTTTGCCAAGAAGTAACTTTGGTCTTTATTTCGATCGGTGGCACGATAGAGTTTATTCTCAATATTTCTTGCATAATGCCCTGTTGCCATAAAATCAGCTCCAAGACGCATGGCTTCCTTTTTAAATAAATCAAATTTAATATATTTATTACATAAAAGATCAGGATTTGGTGTTCTTCCTTTTTTAAGTTCTTCTAAAAAATAAGTAAATACATAATCCCAATATTCTTTTATAAAATCTACTCTATGAAGGGGAATATCTAAAATCTTACAAGTTTCTAAAGCATCATTATAATCTTGTTCTTGCGGACATATATTGTTCTTTAAATTCGGATTCCCTTCAATATCATTATTAATTAAAGAATCCCAATTACGCATGAAAAGTCCTTCTACTTCGTACCCTTCTTTTTTAAGTAAATAGGCAGCAACCGCAGAATCAACGCCACCAGAAATACCCACAACAACTTTTGCCATATATCTTCACCTTACTTTTAATTTTATCTATATCAGGAAAAATAAATTTGTTCCTTTCGTTTAAGATTATATCATATACAAAAAGAAAACTCTATTTATAAATAGGGTTTTCATATATTACTATTCATTATTTGTTAAATGAATCAATGTTTTTGTTTATTTAATTTAAACGCTTCATCTTCAGCAAACCCATAAATGATATTTACTTCATCTTCCGGATATTCTCCGCTTAATTCACCAACTAATGTTTCGTTTTGATAGGATTCAATAAAATGCTCTTTATTTTTACCACAAATTTTCATTAGTTCCAAATATCTTTTTTGTCTTTTTAAATTTTCTTGATAATTGATAGTTTGTAGTTCAGTAGACATTTCTTCTTCATGAGTAGTACTTTTATCATTTAATAAACGTTTCAAACGATTTTTATACTCCGTAAGCATATCATTTAAGCTTAATTCTTCTTGTAAATAGCCATCTAATTCTTGTTGGTAAGGATCTAATTCTTGTATATATTCTTTTTTTGAAGTAAAAATAGTATCTGCTAAATCTAAAAATAATATAAAATTGGATGCCCAAAACAAAATAATTGCTAAATCAGAAAGTGGATGTCCTAAAAATAATAATATTGAAATTAATGAATTTACCAAAACAAATAAAAGTAAACGTTTTCCAATTTTTTTCATTTTCTTCTTACCAAAAGTATCTATTTGCTTTTTTAAATATGTTACAGGTTCTATTAATTTTGCTTTCGCATTATTTATAATTTTTTTTTCTTTTTCTAATTCTTCCACAATATTTTCGGTTGCTAAAACCTCACTTATATTATCTTGGTAATCCCTTTGTTCCATTTTCATTGTTTTGTCATCATAAAAACTAACTTTTCCATTACCGTAAACAAATTCATTTTTCAAAAATCTTCACCTCTCGTTATTGAAACTATTATAGCACAATTTATCCTAAAAGCAAGATTAACAAACGATTGGAAACAAAGTAGATAAATACGTCATTTAGTAATATAAATAGTATTAAAATAACAATATATTTTAAGTTTTTCATAAAAACGTAATTCTTTTTCTTAATGGAAGCCATATATACTCTCATAAATTGACAAGATTTTATAAAAAGGAAAAATAGTAAGAAAAGAAAAATAAATTTTATGAGTACAAAGTAAAGTAAAAAATTCACAAAGGCATTAATTTTAAATAAAGAAAAGAAAAGTGGTAAGATAAAACCTAAACTAATACCTTCAAAAAAGATGTAGAAAACAAGTAGTGGAACACCGATAAAGCAAAAAAGGCTTGCTACTAAGAATAAAAGCAAAACAAAGTGATAAAAGATATTTTTATAAGGAAAGACATTTTCTTGAAATAGATTGGTTAAAGATAGCGATAACGTTTCTCTAGTCGAAAGGTCTTGTTTAAAATAGAATAAAACACCCGTTAAAACACCAAAGAAAAATAGAATGGTAATAAATAAAAATAAAGTTTTGTTCTTCTTAAGGCTTGTCCATAATGTACGCATCCTCTTCACCTCTTTCTAAATCTTATTTACTAAATCCTAAAAATATGATAAATTTATTATGTTAGAGGTGAACATAGTTTGAAAAAAAGAACAAAAAAGATCCTTGTATGGATTATGGTATTATTAATGGTAGGTAGTGTATTTGCCACCTTAATTGGTATTATGTTATCTGCAAGATAAACCTAAAAGTTTAGGTTTTTTTCTTGTAATTTTTACCATACTAGATTATAATTAAATAAGAATAAAGAGGAAGGGATTCAATATGTTTAAAGAATACGATTATGAAAAACTACCGGTTGTTGATATCGTAAATGAAATGATTTTAGATGCAGCTAAGAAAAACGCCAGTGATATCCATTTTGACCCTACCCCAACGGTTTTAAATGTTCGTATTCGTGTCGATGGCGAACTTATTAAGTATGCTACTGTCCCTGAATCTGTTAAAAACCCTTTAATTACACGTATTAAAATTATTTCAGGTATGAATATTACCGAATCTCGTTTGCCACAAGATGGTGCTATTAAAAACGTTATAAAAGATGATGGCCTAGATTTACGTGTCTCTACTCTTCCTACCGTTTATGGTGAAAAGGTCGTTATTCGTATTTTGGATTATTCAATGAGTACAGAAGGACTAGAAACTTTAGGATTTTCTCCTAAGAATCTTCCAAAAGTACAAAAATTGATTCAAGAACCAAATGGTATTATTTTAATTACTGGAGCAACGGGTACTGGTAAATCAACCACCGTTTATTCCATGCTCCAAATACTAAATACAACGGAAAGAAATATTATTACGGTAGAAGACCCTGTTGAAATGAAATTAGCGGGTATTAACCAAGTTCAAACAATGAGCGATATTGGCCTTACATTTGCCAATGCTCTACGTAGTATTTTAAGACAAGACCCAAATGTTATAATGATCGGTGAAATTCGTGATGATGAAACTGCTCGTATTGCTGTACGTGCATCCATTACTGGGCATTTGGTTTTATCAACAATACATACCAATAACTCTTTAAATACGATTGAAAGATTATTAGATATGGATGTAGAACGTTATCTTTTAGGTTCTGCTTTAACAGGAGTTATTAGTCAAAGATTAGTAAAGAAATTATGTCCAAAATGTCGTACATCTAGACCTGCTACTCCTTATGAAAAAAATGTTTTTAAAGAAGTGTTAGGAATGGATATCACCGATATCTATGCTCCTGTTGGTTGTAGTGAATGCTATCAAGGCTATAAAGGACGTATTGCTATACAAGAAGTACTAGAAATTAATCAAGATATCCGTGATGCGATTACCAATAATATACGTAAAGATGAGTTAAGAAAATTAGTTTATGATAAAGACACAGCTACTCTACTTGAAGATGGTCTTACCAAAGTAATAGAAGGTCTTACAAGTTTTGAAGAAATTTTAAGAGTTATTGATATTGAAGATGACTTAGGTAATGAAGATGTAAATATTAAAAATGCGTTAATTGGAAAAACAAACGAAAAAGAAACGACAAATCAAATAGTGAATAAAGAAGAAATAAAGGATAAAGATATAGAATTATTATAAAAAAAACTTATTTTAAAAGTTTTTTTATTTTTTAATAGAACAGATATAAAACAAATTTAAATTTTTCTAAGAAGAAATAAATAATAAAAGCACTACTGACTAGGAAAGGGCCAAAAGGAACTTCATTGTCTTTTTTAAGTAATAGTGAGCCAACAGCATAAGGAAGAGCTAAGAAGGTTGAAAATACCAAAGCCATTAAGGCATATTTAAAACCTAAGGCCATACCCAAAATAAAGGAAAATTTAATGTCCCCTCCCCCTAGGGCTTCTCTTTTAAATAAAGCCGTACCGATATAGCCGATAAATAGCATTACTAGAAAAGTAATAAAACCATATAAAGTATTTAGTAAAGCATTTACTATACCAAAATAATAAAAACGTAAACCAAATAAAAGAATAGCACTTATAATAAGAGGTGAATCTAAGATAATCATGTATTTAAAATCCGTGATAAAAATCAAAACAACTAAAGAAGCCAAAATTAAAGAGACATAGAATTCATAAGAAAAACCATATTTTAGAAAACTTAACAGAAATAAAGTTCCCGTCAGTACTTCATAAATCAAATATTCTTTAGATATTTTCTTTTTACAATGCAAACATTTTCCTCTTAAAAATAAAAAGGAAAAAATAGGTATTAATTCATACCATTTTAATATATGATTGCAATTAGTACAATGACTTCTTGGTTTTAGTAAAGATTCATGATTCGGAAGTCTTGTTCCTACTACATAATAAAATGAACCCATTACACAACCAAACAGAAAGATAAAAATCAAAAGAAACATAAATAATCGCCTCTTCCCCTTTTACATTTGTATAGAGTTCATTAAACCAAACATTGGTACAAGAACAGCTAAAATGATAACACCAACCACTACTGCTAAAAAGACAATTAAAATAGGTTCAATAAAAGATTTTAAATTATTTACTAAATTGTGGTGCATTTCTGAATAATAGTTACTTACTTTTTCCATCATTTCGGCAAGTTTACCTGTTGATTCACCAGTAACAATCATATAATAAGCAACATCAGGTACAGCCCATTGGTCTTTAAACGAACTTGAGATTTTATCACCTTTTACAATATTATCAATTGTATTATTCATAATTTCTTTGTAAATCTCATTATTCGTAATACGACTTAATATTGACATACTATCTGTAATAAAAACGTTATTAGATAAAAGTGAAGAAAAGGTTTTTGTAAAGATCGTTAATTCATTATAAATCATAATCTTTCCTATAACAGGAACATGCATAAGAGCATATTGAACATTTTTACGAAATGCTTTAATGTTTTTGTAACAAAAGTATAGAACAAGAAAAATGATTATAAGAATTAAAAGTAAATATAAAGCATTTTCTTTTAAATACACACTTAAATTAATAATAAATAAAGTTAATCCATTTATAGGAGCATTGGAATCTTCATAAATTTGAACAAAATTAGGTATTACATATAGCAATATAAAAGTAATAACGGCTAGAGCAAAAACCATAATAATGGCAGGATAAGTGAGTGCACTAATCATTTCTCTTCTTGTTTTATCTAAATCGGTATAGTAATTGGCCATATCAGTTAAAGTATTTTCTAACTCTCCAGTTGCTTCTGCAGCACGTATCATATTAATTAAAAGGGCAGGAAATAAGGTTCCTTGTTTTTCTAAGGCTTTCGAAAAAGATTCCCCCATTGTAAGTTCATAAACAATAGATTGGAAATATTTTTTATATTTCTTTTTCTTTTGCATTTGATTGTTTAAGATTTTAACAGAATCTGTTAAAGTTAATCCACTTTTAATATAAGTTGATAATTGTGTTAACCAAAAAAGCAAATCTTTGGTAGACATTTTAATAGCAAAAATACTTGTATCCCCATATAAAAAATCTATCGTTTTATTGTTTTTAATATCGTAGACAATGTATTCTTCTTGTAGCAAAAAAGTATTAACATCTAATTTAGAATATCCATTAATAGTTCCTCTTTCAATTTTGCCATTTTTGTTTCTTGCTAAATATTGAAAGACCTTGGGAGTTTCACTTCTTACACTACCCTCATTTTGTAAATCAACAACTAATGCTTCTCGCATTTGTTCATATTTTTTATTTTGTTTTTTAACAAACCATAAATTATTATAGAATTCTTGCCATTTTGCATGTCTTTCTTTTTGTTTTTCTAATTGTTCTAAACGTTTTTTATTTTCTGTGTTTATTAACCCCTTGGTGCTTTGATAAGCACGATCAACTTGTTCACTCGTACGATTAAATAAAGAAGCAAATAAATCAATAAATAAAAATTTTATTCCTTTAAAGCAATAATAAAAGATATCTTTCATAACCAAAAGAGGAATTAAAAAAGCATTTGTTTGTTTCTTATCCGTTGACATTTTTTTCCTCCTTTATTATTCTTACTATTTTAAATTATAACACGAAATAGAACTTTTGCCTAGGAAAATGTGCAACTTATACTAGGATTTTTCATAAAATAGGATAAAGGTGGTCATATGTTTAATACAGGACTCTTAACGAGAGGACTTTCTTTTACTAAAATCATTGGGGGAATTTCAAAAACTTTGCAAATTGCCAATCAAATGATCCCTCTTTACCAAAGAGCAAAACCTATGATACAAAATGCTAGAACGATTATGAGTACTCTAAAAACACTTACGAGTAGTTCAAGTAAAGATTCAAATAACAAAAGTGTAAATAATAATCCGACAACCAAAAATACAAATACTTCTTTCCCACAAACAAAAAAAATAGAGAAAAACTCCCCTACTTTCTTTTTATAAATACTTTTTAAGTAAATAAAGTTTCCAACGAATTTTTAATCTTTTTAGGATATGTTTCCTACGTACTTTTTTTAAAATCGTTTGATATTCTTTTTTTAATTCTCCATAATAGGCGTTATTTTCCTTTTTGTAAAGACCAAAGTGGATTTCTCGTATGTTTAATCTTTTTTTCTTAAGCGTATATTTTCCAATAACATAGTAATGCCCTTTTTCAAAAACAACTTGTTCTTCTTCTAAAGAATAGCCCATTTTTTGACATTCTTTTCTTAATAAAGGCAAGTCATTATTGGATTGTAAAACCAATTTTTTGATATAGTTTTTATCTACATTCTTTAAAATATGAAGAATCGTAGAGGTGCCCATACCTGACAGTATTAACGTATTTAACTTGGTTTGATCTAGGTTTTCTACACCATCCGATAAAAGGGTCGGAATAGCAAGACCTACTTTTTCTATATTTTTTTTAGCAATTTCTAACGCATTTGGATGAATATCGGATGCAACCACCGATTTACAAATTTGCATCTTTACCAAATAAATACTTAAGTACGCATGATCACAACCAATATCTGCTACTCGGTCTTCTTTTTCGATATACTGTGCAACCGCTTTAAGACGTTCTTGTTTCATTAATCAGATAAGAAATCCTTTAATTTTTTAGCACGAGAAGGATGTCTTAGTTTACGTAAGGCTTTGGCTTCTATTTGACGAATTCTTTCACGGGTAACATTAAATTTTTTACCAACTTCTTCTAAAGTATGGCTTGTCCCATCTACTAAACCAAAACGTAATTCTAGAACTTCTTGTTCTCTTTCTTGTAAAGTTTCTAAAACGGATTTGATTTCTTCTTTTAAGATTTCATTGGTTGCATACTCTTCAGGTGTCATAGAACTAGCATCCGGAACGAAATCTCCTAAATGAGAATCCTCCTCTTCTCCAATTGGTGTTTCTAAAGACACTGGGTCTTGACTAATCTTAATAACTTCACGTACTTTTTCAACGGAAATACCCATCTTTTTCGCTACTTCTTCTTCACTAGGTTCACGATTTAATTCTAGGGTTAATTGTCTTTGAATACGAGCCATTTTATTAATCGTTTCTACCATATGAACCGGAACACGTATCGTTCTTGCTTGGTCTGCTAAAGCACGCGTGATGGCTTGACGAATCCACCAAGTTGCATAGGTTGAAAATTTAAATCCTTTATCATAATCAAATTTATCAACGGCTTTCATAAGACCAATATTACCTTCTTGAATCAAATCTAAGAATAATAATCCTCTTCCTACATAACGTTTGGCAATACTAACGACTAAACGCAAGTTAGATTCTGCTAAAATATTTTTGGCCATTTCATCTCCTGTTGCAGCTTTTTTGGATAACTCAAGTTCTTCTTCAGGAGAAAGCAAACTGATACGACCAATTTCTTTTAAATACATACGAACTGGGTCGTTAATATTAACGTCCTTGGTAATTTCGGCATCATCTAAAATAATGGGTTCATCTTTTTCTAATGATTTTCCACCCTCACCTGCTTCATCATCTTCTCCAACGACTTCAATATTGTTTTCGACAAGTACACTGTATAACTCATCTAAAGAATCATTATCGACTTCTAACCCTTTTAGGCTTTCCGCAAGTTGCTCATACGTAATAACCCCTTTTTCTTTTCCTAATTTAATTAGTTCTTCTTTTCTTTCTTCAAACGTTTTAATTTCTTTCATTTTTTCCACATCCTTTTATTTATTCCATTTCATTTTCTTTTTTGAGTTCTGTCATTTTTTCGACTAAAGCCATTTTTTTATTGATATCATATTCTTCTTTAATTTCGGCTTTTAGTTTATTAATTTCTTCCTTTTTAATTCTTTTTTTCATAATATCTAGTAACTCAAGCATTCCTTCTTCTTCTAAATCCAATTCTTTCTCATTTTCTATTATAGCCATTATTTTCTCTTTTAAATTACTATTTTCGGCATAACTAATAAAATCTGGTAGAGTAATCGATTTATTCTTTTCTAAGTAGTAGACAATCTCATTTGCTATTTGGCGATGTTCTTTCGTTGGAAACATCCCTAATTTTGCTTTATAAAGACGAATATATTTTGCATCATTCATCATATAGTACAAAATTTTAGAACAGATTTTATCATAACTACTTTGTTTTACTACCTTTTGTTTTATAGGTACTTCCTTCTTTTTTTCCTCATTTTCTGTAATTCCTAGTTGTTCTTTTAAAACGGCATAACTTATATTATAGTCCTTACTTAATTTTTGTAAAGTCACTTCTTTTAAAATCGCATCATTGGTGTTTTTCAAGCCATCTAAAACGGCTTTTATATACTCTGCTAAATCCGCTGCATCATTCAAATTTTTATTCTTTTTAAAATAGTTTAATTTAAAATCAACAAAGGATAAAGGATTTTGAATCGCACTTTCCATCTTCTCTTTTCCGTTTTTGACTACATAGGAATCAGGATCCTTTTCTCCACTTAAACGAACAACTTCAAATGGAATATGGTTTTCTTCAAAACTATTTCCTACACTTAATGTTGCTGTTTCTCCCGCATCATCATTATCAAGCATTAAAATGACTTTACATCTTAATTTTTTAAAAATCTCGATTTGCTCTTTTGTTAAAGAGGTTCCCATCAAAGCAACGACATTTTTAATTCCAATGGAATAAAGACGAATGGCATCCATATTTCCTTCTACGACAATGACTTCTTTAAAAAGGCGAATCGCATCTTTTGCTCGATGATAATTAAACAAAATGTTTCCTTTTTTAAAGATAACGGTTTCTTTCGTATTGATATACTTTGGTGTTACCTCTGTTAAATAGCACCTAGCCGTAAAACCAACAACTTGTCCATCTAAATTATGAATAGGAAATAGAATACGATTTTGAAATAAGTCATAGACTTGGTCATCTTTTCTACTGACTAAGCCCACACTTTCAAGTAATTTTTCTGAATACCCTTTTTTTAAAAGAACATTCGAGAGCATATTTTGGTCAAAGGCTAAACCAATAGAAAAATCTTTTATCGTTTCTTCTAATAATCCCCGTTTCTTTAAATAGTCGATGGCTTTTGTTCCATTTTCCGTATTTAAATTATTTTGATAGAACTTTAAAGCAAAATCCATGACTTCATATTCCTCTTTAAATTTTGTTTCCTTCTTGCTTTTGATTTCCATAGATAAGGAAATTCCCACTTTACTTGCAATTAAGGAAACAGCTTCTGCAAAGGTAAGATTTAAGAAGTTCTCGACAAATGTAAAGACATTTCCGGTTGCTCCACAAGAAAAACATTTATAAATTTGTTTTTCTTCAGAAACACTCATACTTGGTGAATGGTCTTCATGAAAAGGACAAACACCAAAATAATTCTTTCCTCTTTGCGTTAAAGGAACATAAGATGAGATAATATCAACGATATTTGCACTGTTTCTTATTCGATTAATTTCCTCTTGTTCAATAAAGGCCATAAAAAGAACCTCCTATTTATATATATTACCCCTTACCCCCTCATTTCCTTTTTTTTCTTGCAAAAAAATGCAATTTTTTTAAAAAAATTGCATTTTTTACTAATTTTTTACTAATTTTCCTGTATTTATAGCAATGACTACCAATTGTAAATTGGAAGAAATTGTCGTTGTAAAATAAACTTTTGGTTCTTCTACTTTTATATCAGATGTAGAGTGCACATAATACTTTTCTAGTACTTTATAAAAATATTTCCCATCTTCTTTTTGAATCGAAAAGGTATCAAACCGTTTTAATGTTTGTAATTGCAAAGGATGTATACTTTGTTCCTTTATTTCTATTTTTGGTGTATCCTGTGCTTTATAGGAATGACTTTGATAAAGAAAAATCCATAAGGGAATCAAAAAGAGATAGAAACTATTTCTTAAAAACATAATAACAATTTCCTAATAAGCCAAATACAAGGAAAAACATCATACTTTGCTTTCCTGTACTCGGTACTTCGACGAAAACTTCTTCTTGTTGCTTTTCGACTGGTTGGTTTTCTTTAACATTCTCTTTTTTAGAAGTATTTTCCTCTTCTTTATCAGGTGTCTTGTTTTCCTCTTCTACTTTTTCCGGCTCTTTTGGTTCTGTTGTAGGTTCTTTCTTTTCTTCTTCTTGATTAGGGTTCTTGTTTTCTTCTTCCGTTTTTTCCGGATCTTTTGATTCTATAGTAGGTTCTTTTTCAACAATTGGTTCTTCATAGTGAATCGTTCTACTGTAAGTTGTTTCACAAACTTCATCTAAATGGAACAAATGTGTTTTATCATTTACCCACATTTTTAAGTTGGAGCAAGTTTTTTTTGGTATAAACTCTACTTGATAATCCTCTACTTTGCCATCCAAAGTAAGTTTTAGTTTACTTTCTAACTCTTCTACTTTGATATGTTCACCTTGGACGGTAAAATGATTTTGAATGTAATCATCTTCTATTTCTAACGTTTTTTCGTGCGTAGTTTGATTTTCAAAGGTAAATTCTTTATTTTCCATATTTGCTTCAATTTGCTTGATTTCTTCTTCAAACATTAAAATTGGTTCATTGATACCTTTTTTAATATAAACAGTATACATTTCAAAAGTCTTAAAAACCAAATATTGGGTTGCAGCATAGAATTCATCTGTATTTTGCTTGTTGTATCCATATCCATAATATAGAATTTTGGATATATTTTTTAATTGCTGTTCCGTTATATTTAAATCTTCTTCTTCATAATCCCTACTAAAATAAAAACTTGTTTTTGGGGAAATATTATAATAAACTTTATTTTCAGAATCAAAAATCTTTATAACTCGCATGCTAGCAAAATTAGATGGATTGGTTTTTTCATACATATAATATTGATATTCGGTAAAAAGACCATTTTCTATAAATTTTTTTGCTTGAACAGGATGGATACTTAGTAAAAAACTTCCTATTACTAAACTTATAATTATTTTTTTCATGTTTCTCCTTTTAGGAAGTGAGCAATTATTACATTAACATAAAAAAAAGACTTTTACAAGTCCAAATTTAGTTTTTTATGACGCATTCTATACAATTGAACTGTATTTAAAGCAATCAGTAGGAAATTCACGACAATTAAAGCAAAATAAGCCCCTTCATAGAAATTGCTAAGAAGACTAAAAGGAAGTATTAAAAGACCTAATAGTAAACTATACATCGTCGTTCTTTTTCTTGAATAAGGAGAAAAAGAGGATAAGGGTGCCAAGAAAACAAGTAAAAATAAGATATCACTTGAAAATAAATGGGTCAGTAAAAAATTCATATCGCTTTTATAGATGGAAAACACAACTAATGTAAGAAGATACATTCCGTAACTATAGAAAGGAATTTCTTTTTTGTAGTAGTAATCAAAAGTAAAGAAGACAAAAGATAGTATTATAAGAAAAGCACTAGAAGTAAATAATCCTCCTTCTATATGACCAAAGAGTCCATCTAAATAGGAATAAACAAATAAATGACTTTCCTCTAACAAATTTGTATAGTGGTAATTTTTAAAATAAAGTAAAAGCCCTACTAACAAAATTTTTCCAATGACAATCAAATGCAAATCTAAATCTTTTCTACTAATCCATAAGGTATTTAAAAAAAATAGAAATGTTAAAACAAGTAAAAATAAGAAAATATTTGTGGAAATCGGTATAATCATACTAAAAAGTAAACCATACAGCTTGTTATTAAAGGGCATTTTATTTTTGAATAAATAGTCAAACAAGGCACCTACCAAAAAAGCACTTAAAGGATATAGGAACACTAAAATTAAATGCGAAAAATCATAGTAATGGTTTTGAAAGGGTACAAACGCATTCTTATACCAACCAAAAAGTATTAAAATTCCTAAACATAAATACAACTTATGTACAAAAGGAAAACGGATTTTTTTATGAATTCTATTCATTTTCTTCACCACTTAAATATTTTTCTAACGGAATATAGGAAGGACAAATATACGTACAAAGTCCACAATGAATGCAAGGGACTTTTCGTCCTAATTTATACGCAAGCATTGGATTGGAATGGATAGGACAAATACTAATGCATTTTCCACATTTAATACAACTTTTTGGTACTCTATTTTCTTTTTTCATAACAAGAATACCATCTAATTCTTTGGTTACGATTAAATGATTTAAATCAAGTTGTATACCGCCCATCATTCCGTTTACATAAAAGGAACAATTACTTAAATCTTCAATATAGTATTTATTAAAAATAGATGCTACATTTACACCAAATTTGGTTTTGATAATATAAGGTTTTGAAACACCACTACCATTAATCGTAATATATTTTTCCACTACAGGACGATTTTTCTTTAAATTAATATATAGTTCATATACTTCACTTGCTTTTAAAAATAAAGCATCTTGCACTTTTAACGTACGTTTTAAAAATGGTTCTTTTCCAATTAAATACAAATCATCGACTAACTTAATTTCCATATTTTTATACATACCAAGTATATTTTGATAAGCAAGAATCGTTTTACTATCCGTATTTTTAAGAGCAATATAAGCTTTCGATTCAGGATAAAGAGTGAGTAAAGCATCTAAAGTATCTACAATACATTTGGTATTTTCTTGTTGTAGAAAAGATTCATTTTCAATATAAGGTTCATCATCGATACCGGAGATTAAAAAGGTAGAAACGGTATCCACATTTAAACGCTTTTTCAAACGACTATCATAAATACTCTCTAGAAATTCATTCTTCGTAAGATGATTTAGTTTTTTACGAATGGGTTTCGTTTGTTCACTTTTTTCTTGAAAATCATTTTGAATGACCATACAATTCACTTTTTTACCATTTGCGAGTAGACACGAATCCACACCCGTTAATTTCCCTGATACCGGAGAATAGACATTTTGATAAAAAGCACTTTCCTTTTTAATATGTACTTCTTTTTTTAAATCTTCTTTTTTTGGTGGAAAAGGCACATAAATAAAATCAGGTGTATTAAACTCCTTTAGTTCTAATTCTTTGGTTAATGTGCTATCGATATCTAATTTTACTAGTTTTGTCATAACTTCCACCACTTTTTTATTATACACTATTTTTTAATGAAAGTCTTTTAAAAATAAGTACAAATTTTTAGAAACTTCTTCGGGTAATATTTCTTGTAATTCTTCTAGTGTTGCTTCTTTCATTTTTGCAACACTGCCATATTTTTTGATGAGAGCTTTTTTACGTTTCTCCCCTATTCCTTCAATGTTATCTAAAACACTAGAAATACTTCCTTTACTTCTTATCGTTCTATGATAATTAATTGTATATCTGTGTACTTCATCTTGCATACGGGTTAAATAATGAAATAAGTTACTCGTTCGGTCGATTTCTACGACTTCATACGTATCTCCTCGTACTAAATCATTCGTTCTATGGTGTTCGTTTTTCTTAAGACCACAAACGAATATCGGCAAGTGTAAATCTTCTAATACTTCTTGACAAGCGTGTATTTGACTTAATCCTCCATCCACAATAATTAAATCAGGTCTTTCTTTTTTTTCTAGGAGCATACGATAATATCTTCTATATATTACTTCTTTCATGGTATGATAATCATCGTTTTTATCAACTTGGACTTTAAATTTGCGATATTCCTGTTTTGCAGGTCTTCCATTTTTAAATACAACCATCCCGCTTACAGAAAAATTACCAAAAAGATTAGAGTTATCAAATAAATCAATACGATTTAGAGTTTCTAGACCAAGTAAGTCTTGTAATTCTTTGTTGGCAGTTTCTGTTTTGTATTCATCCTTCTTGATAAGTTCCATTTCGTTTTCCAAATTGATTTTCGAATTTGTAATCGCCATTTCCACTAACTTTTTCTTAGGTCCACGGGTTGGTACTAAGACTTTGGTTTGTAACATTGTTTCTAAAAGAGAAATATGCATACTTTCTTCTACTAGAATTTCTTTTGGTAATTCATGGCGACTGTAAAATCTTAAAATGTATTCATCTAAGTCATCATGGACATCACTCACAACTGGGAAAATATCGGTTTTTCCACCCACCATTTTTCCATTACGTAAGAAAAATATTTGCACACTAATATAGCCTTTATCAAAGTAAAATCCGATAATATCGCGATTTATTAAATCGTGTAGTTCTACTTTTTGTTTGGCCATAATAATTTTAATGTATTCTAACTCTTTTTTCATTTCTAAAGCCATTTCAAAATTTAAGGATTCACTATATTCTTGCATTTTGGTTTCTAAACGATTCACGAGCACTTTATCATTCCCATTTAAAAAACTTAAGATTTCTTTTTCCATTTCTGAAACTTTTTCATGGTCCAATTCTTTACTGCAATATCCTAAACATTCATGGATATGGTAATACAAACATAATTCTTTTTTGATTCCATCACACTTTTTTAAAGGGTAAACACGATTTAAAAGATTGACAATTCTTCGAGCAGCATAGGCATTTGGATAAGGTCCAAACAACTTCTTATTGTCTTTTTTACGTACACTTAAATATCGAGAGACTTTGACTCTTGGATAAGGTTTCGCAATATACTCAATGTATGGATAGCTTTTATCATCTTTTAGTAAAATATTGTATTTTGGATTGTATTCTTTAATTAAATTTAATTCTAAAACGAAGGCTTCTAACTCACTTCCCGCAACTATATAGGTAAAATCAGCAATTTCAGAAACCATTTTCTTTGTTTTTCCTGTTTGGGTACGATTAAAATAAGAGGAAAGTCTTCTATGTAAATCTTTGGCTTTCCCTACATATATAATCACGTTATCGCTATTACGCATTTGATAACTTCCAGGTAAATGAGGTACTAAAGATAATTTTTCTTTAAACATAGAACTTCCCTCCTTTTCTTAGTTTATCTATTTTTTAAGATTCTATTGTAATGGTGGATACATTTGTTGTTGTAATTGTTTTTTCTTCAACATAAGTGACTCCTAATTTATTTGCAAGTTCTTCTAAAGTTGCTCCCTTACTATAATAAATTAGAACGTCTATTGCAAAATCAAGATCATCTTTTTTTATATGAATACTATGTTTTTTAACAGGACTTTCTTTTAAAGCATAATCAAATAGAGGTAAGGCAGCATCTAAAATTGTTCTATAATCAACTGCAACACTTGAAACAGAAGTTATAGGACTTACTAAAGAATTTAGAGTCGCATCTCCAAAATCCAAATCAGTTGGTATTTCTCTTAAACCACGAGCAAGTATTTTATTGATATTGTCTACCGCATAACGTACATCTTCACGGAAGGTTTCATTCGTGTTAAATTTGTTTAATAAATACGTTAACGTTTCATCATCTATATACTCAACCATACGTTTTGTAAGCGTAGCATCTAATAGAACATAAGCTTTATTTTTGGCACCTAAATCCCAAGTATCAATGTACGAAAAAGCTTCCTTAAATTCATCACGATGGTTTTGTAAAGGGGCTGCTAGTACACTATGAATTCCAAGTAATTGCTCCGTTACACTTTCTTCTTTTAAATAATAGTTTTGTACACTACTTCTTGTAATCGTATACGTAACAGGAGAATAACGAACTTTATAAAGTGCAACAACTTCTAAACCGATAATGAAAATAAAAACAGCAAATTTTAAAGGTTTGGTCACAAAAGAACGAATCACTCTCCAAACTTTAATACCAGTTGGCATATTTTTAAACTTCTTTTCCGGTTTTCGAACAAATAAAACTTTCCAAACAAACCATACTGGAGATGTAAGAATAATGAATATTTTTAATAAAATTTTTCCTACTTTTTTTACTTTTTCTTTCATAAAACTTCCCTCTTTCTAAATAAGATAAGTGTATTATACCATTTTTTTCTTTCTAAATCCATGAAAAGACATTATAATAGTAAATAGAAACTTCTAAGAAAAGAGGAAAGAAATGACAGAATTAAATGTTCTTTATGCAACAAATCATGCTTATATCAATTATTTACTCGTATCTATCTATTCCTTACTAGAGAATAATCCAAATATTTTTATTAGAATTCATATTATTTATGATGAATTTTTAAAAAAAGATTTTAAAAGAATCGAAACCATAGTCAAACATTTTCATGCTGATGTATTTTATTATGATTTTAAAAAAATAAAACCCAAAATAGAAGAATATAAAATTCCGAAATGGAAAAATACAGAAATAGCAAACGCTCGATTATTTTTTACCGAATATATAACAAACGTAGAAAAAATATTGTATTTAGATAGTGATACAATTATCGTTAACTCTTTAAATACTCTAAAAAATTACCAAATGCCTATTCACATGGTAAAAGACTCTATGCCAAAAAAACATTGGAAAAATTTAACTGGAAATTTAAAAAACTACTATAATAGTGGTGTGATTTGGATCGATATAGAAAAGTGGAAAGAAGAAAAATATGATGCCTTATTACAAGAGCTATTTCTAAAGGAAGTTCCATTAACGTTTCCTGATCAAGATGCCATCAATATCGCTTTACAAAATAAGATATCCCCTTTACCATTAGAATTTAATTTATTTTCACTTGATTATCTTCTAAATCCTTATTTTTTACAAATGTATTATGAACAAAATCATATCAAACGTTTTACAACACCTGAAGTAAAAGTAGCAAAAAAACATCCTATAATTATCCATACAACACCGGTATTTCAGTATCAAACAATCGATACCTTTCATCCACTCTATTCTCTTTATACTTATTATTATCAAAAAATATACAATCAGAATATAAATATAGGATTGGATAAAGAAAAATTTTTACTCGTAAAAGCATATTTATATGCAAAACTTTTAACGCCTGCTCCAATTGTAGATGTAGTAAAAAAACTAAAAATGAGAAAATAACAAAAGAAAGGTGTTGGATATGAAATTATTAAATACATTTAACTATGAAATCAAAAAATCAAAGTTTATTGCTTACTATTATGAAGTCCAAACCAAAGAAGAAGTCGATGAACTTTTAATTTCTTTAAAAAAGGAACATAAAAAAGCAAGACATATTCCTTATGCATATAAAATAGACAATCTTATTCGTAAAAGTGATGATAAGGAACCTTCTAATACAGCAGGAACTCCTATTTATAAATTAATAGAACAACTCGATTTAAACCACGTTTTCATTGCCGTTGTACGTTATTTTGGTGGTATTAAGTTAGGAACTGGTGGATTAACTCGTGCTTATTTGAATGCTGCAAAAGAAGTAATAACTAAAAAAGATGACGAATTGTAGTCATCTTTTTATAATTCCTTTAAAATTCTTTCTAATTCTTCCTTCGTTTTAAAGCCAATCTCCTTTTTTACTTCTTGTTTGTCTTTGAAAAATACAAGAGTTGGAATACTCATTACCCCATATTCTCTTGCTAATTCTTCGTGAGTATCGGTATTGACTTTAATAATTGAAATACCTTCCATACTCTCTAAAACAGTACCCATCATTTTACAAGGGCCACACCAATCGGCATAAAAATCAACAATGGTAATTCCGTTTTCCAAACAATCACTTAAATTTTCCTTTTCTAAATACTTAATCATTTTTGTTCCTCCTCGTATTTTTTAATAATCTCATTTGCATCTTTTATATTTAGTTTATTCTTTTCTTGTAATAAATGTGCATTTTCAACACTTAAGACTTTATATTTAAGTAAAGTATCTAATCCTTCTTGGTTTAACTTTTCTTTATCTTGGGTTGTTGCATAATTCTTATTTAATTCTACGACTTCTTTTACGGCTTGATAAGAATCTTCTACCACATTACTAACAAATGGAGTTCTTCCTATGATAAAGTCAGCTAGTTTACTTTCACTAATTAAAGTACTTTTTACATTAAATTGTACAAGTAAAAATAAAACAACAAAGATAAACAAATACATTTCAATAAATCCAAAAATAGCCCCTAAAATTTTAGAAGGAATGCCTAAAACGATCGTAAACTTTAAAATCGTTTCGATAAGTCCTGATACTTTAATCACAATTTTTAATAGTATAGAAAATAGAGAGAAAAGTATCAAAAAAGCAATCGCTTCATAAATTAAAACATTTAAAACACTGATTCCAATAGTAAAAAATGGAAAATGGGTATACAAAAATACGGATAATGGATTTTTTAACGTAAAGGAAAGTACAAAGACTAAAATGGTTCCAACTAGTGAAACAACACTTTTTATAATTCCTTTCTTAAATCCAAGTACGGCACCTAATAGTAAAAATAAAATGATGACTGCATCAATCACACTTAACATATTATCATATCCTTTTCTACTTATCATTATAGTATATAGGAGTTAAAAAATCTATTAAAAAATTCTTTTTATTTACTATTCTTAGTGGTAAAATAGGTTTGAAGGTGAAAAAATGACAATCGTATTTAAAGTAAGTGATAATGTTAAAGCCAAAATGATTGAATACTATAAAGATGTAAAAAGAGAAAAAACGCCTCCTTATGCTATTTTTCAAGCCGATGAAGCGGATACCATAATCACTTTATATGAAAGTGGTAAAGTTATGTTTCAAGGCATAAGTGCAGATGTTGATGCGAATATTTGGGCAGATTTAGAAAAGAAGTTAAACAATCGTACCATTGATATTAATGAAGATAAAAAGGAAAAAGAAAAATATAAGGAAGAATTAAACTACTATTATAGTATGTCTACTATTGGTTCGGATGAAGTGGGTACAGGAGATTATTTTGGGCCTATTATTGTAACGGCAACTTATGTTGCAAAAGAAAAAATAGATTTAATTAACGAACTAGGTGTTAAAGATTCTAAGAAATTAACGGATGAAAAAATACTTAAAATTGCTCCTACTCTATTAAAAGAAATTCCTTATGTTACACTCACTTTAAATAATGAAGAATATAATAAATATCAAAGCATGGGTTATAATATGAATAAAATAAAAGCCATTTTACACAACAAAGTTTTATATGCGATTACTCATAAAGAAGAACAATACCCTTATCAAAAAATTGTTGTGGATCAATTTGTGTATCCAAGAAAATACTTTGAACATATTTTAGAAGCAACCGAAAAAGTAGAAAACATTACCTTTACGACCAAAGCTGAAAGTAAATGTGCAAGTGTTGCTGCTGCAAGTGTCATCAGTCGTTATTTCTTTTTAAAAAGAATGGAAGAATTATCAAAAGAATTGAATATGGAGATTCCTAAAGGGGCTAATACTGTTGTTGATACGGTAGGAAAAGAAATTGTTTCTAAATACGGAATTGAAAAACTAAAAGAAATCGCTAAATTAAATTTTAAAAATACAGAGAAAATAAAAGAAACTGCTTAAATTGAAGTTTCTTTTTTCGTTTTTAAGGATTCTTTAAAAAGTATTTTATCCAAATATTTATTCTCTAAATGATAAGTATTAGCGTGGGAAATATGTCCTCTCCACGCATTCCATCTTTGAATCACATTTTCTAAATTTAAATTTCCTTCTTTATAAAAACAATTCCACGATTTAATTAATTTTTTTATTTTTGCTTTACTTCTTTTACGAATTAATAAATGCGTTTCAAAAATACGATACCCGCAAAAATCAATACCCATTTTACTAGGATAATATTTACTTTTAGCATTTAATTCTAATTTTAAATTTTGTTCTAAAAAATTTTTTATTTTTTCTTTTATTTGCTTTGCATCATCTTTTGTAGGTAAAAGAAGTATAAAATCATCCATATATCTTATGTAATAAGGTAGTCCTAAATCTTCTTTAACATAATGGTCTAATTCATTTAAATAAATATTAGCAAAAAATTGACTTGTATAATTGCCAATAGGAATCCCTTTCTTTTCATCATTATCAAATATAATTACTTTGGAAAAATTTAATAATTCTTTATCCGTTATTGATTTTTCTAGTATCGAATATAAAATGTTTTTATCAATATTATAAAAATATTTTTTTATATCACATTTTAAAACATAATAATTTTTATATTTTCTTTTCATACGACGCATAAAATCTTGCATTCTTAAAACAGCTTTATGTCCTCCTTTATCTTTTAAACAAGCATAAGAATCTTTAATAAAGCGAGGAATAAAAAATGGTTTAATAAATTCTTCTACATACCATTGATGTACAATTCTATCTATATAAGGTAAAGATTTTATAAGTCTTTCTTTCGGCTCATATACATAAAATTCTCGATATTTACCAATTTTATACTGCTTACTTTTTATTTTATAAAGTAAATTGATAATATTACTTTCTAAATTCATTTCAAATCGAATAATTTCAGGTCGTGTATTTTTTCCTTCTCTTGCCCTATCATGGGCTTCAATGAGTTTAATAAAGGTTAATTTTTTATAAAATATATTTTTTATTGTCTTTGACACGACTTCATCCATCCTCCAAGTAAATTTCCAATATTGGTTATTTTTTTGCTCCAAGCCGTATAATTTTTAACATTTATATACTTTCGTTTATAGGATACTCGAATCATGACTTTTAACATTTTAAGTGTTGTATCTAATTGATTTAAATAATGATATTTTTTTTCTTTTTGATATTCTTTATACGCACTTAGTAAACTTCTCATCCCATCATAAGTATTATTTTTAATCGCCGTAACAATAGCAAAACGCTCACTTTTTGGATATTTATCCAAAATCATTTCTGTATAATAAATAAGTTCAATATATTGCTTATAAATAAGTAAATCTTCTACATTTTTCATCATAGCATCTCTTTTATTTCATATAGAAGGTTTAGTGCTTTTATAGGAGTTAATTTATTCAAATCTATTTTTCTAAGATGTTGTATAACTTGTTCCAAATCACACTTTTTTTCATTTTCTATTATCGAAATTGGTAACTTATGATTATGAAAAACTTTCATATAATCTTCTAATCTATTTACAGGAAAACCGCATTTCATTACTTCTTTACAAAATGGTGTTTTCTTTAATACAACATAATCATTTATTTTTTCTGCATCCTCATCTAAAAAAATATAAAAATTACCAACTTTAAATAAATACATTTTTTTCTTATTCTCTTCTTTTAATTTTTTATATTGATTATAAATTTCACTCATACTACAATACTTCCTTTTTATTCTATAGAAATTATATCTATTTTTTACTTAAAATAGGTTATTTTTCGTTTAAAAGTTTATTATTTAGAACTAAAATACATTTTTAAGGCAAAAAAACAAATTAAAAGCATTTTTAGACAAATTGTGCATAATTACGTGCACGAAAAAAGTTTTGCTACTAACAAAACTTCTTTGAATACTTCTATTACTTATTTTTTTCTATTTTTATCTCTAATTTACATACTTTTATTATTTTTAAAAACATTTCTAATGTTATTTTATTTGTTTTGGTTTCATACCTTGAATATTGTTGTTGGGTTACCCCTAGTTTTTTTGCCAGTTCTTCTTGCGTAAATCCACAAGATTTTCTTATTTCTTTTAAATTTATTTCCATAAATACCTTTCCTTCCAAAAACTACCAACAATAAATGGTAGTTTTCGTATGGAATGACTTTCGCCATTTTACTACTTGCCATAACCATACTGTTCATGTGTTTATTTGGTTTTAGCCAAAAAGGAATTAGATTTCTATGGCAAACATATTCATAAAGTCCATGAACTTTATTTTGAAATGAAAAGAAATGTTTGCGTGGATTTTCTTTTTTATACCATAGTCTGGAGCACAAACGAGGCGAAAACTGTTGTTGCCATTGACAGCACCCGTGTTACGATTGAACGCGAACACACCAGCCGTAACACCGTCATTGTGATTGCCACCACGTTTGAACCACGGTTTACTAGAGTTAGGAAACTCAAACGTTCTATTACAATCTAATCCCTGTCTTAATCTATATAAACTATTAAGACCAAAAATTTTTCTATTCGCCCAATTCCTTAAACAAGATAGGAATTGGGCGAACAATAACAATTTGTATTACGAAAATTATACAAATTAACTGTTCCAATTATCATACGAAAGTACACAGTTACGCACTCGCGTGCGTTGGAGCACAAACGAGGCGAAAACTGTCGCTGCCATCGACAGCACCCGTGTGACGACTGAACGCGAACACACCAGCCGTAACACCGTCATAGCGAGCGCCACCACGTTTGAACCACGGTAAACTAGAGTTAGGAAACCACGCCCAATCCTCGTACCATGAATTAATTCTATTATTACTTGTATTGTATTGCTTCATTCCAAATGGCTCTAATTCTCCTGTTGCATCGCCTAAGATTCTTTTACTCCATTCCGTATCAGTTTTATTTTCATATTTATCAAAATATTTAGAATTTGCTTCTGTTAAATCAGTTTCTTCTGTTAATCCACTACTTCCAACATTACCACTCATATAACCCATAACATACTCCCAAGAACCTCCACTCATATCAAAGATTCCGGTGTTATTAAAAGTTGTACTCGATTTTTGACTCTTTGGATAAACATAAGATTTGTCATTTTCCGTGTTTGGAGTTGTTACTGCATATCCATTATATTGATTCCAACCAGAATCAGGTACAGTTTTTGCACTTACCCCTGTTAAATAACTACTACTGTTATTTATCCTTATTTCAGTACAAGAACTACCATCACATGTTCCATAAATACTATGAGATAAATAGGCAACAGCTCCCCATTCGGTGTTCTTCATCATATGACTTTGTAAAGTTGGTTCATAGTTTTTTGCTGTTTTAAATGCGTTTCCTACGGTTATATTTCTCCAACTATAAACATTTGGTTTTATGATTACTTTGTTAGGAGATACTTCATTTTTATTTGCATTTGCTGTACTATCAGCACCTTCGTAACCCGTTTCAAACTTACCAACCCATAACCCATCTGCATCAAATGCTAAGAATGCTGGATGCGTCATCCAATCACCCACTTGACAAGTTCCAATCTCTCCTGATGTTGTTGGTGTTTTACATTCATCACTTACACTATCACTTGTATTTGTTGTTCCAAAACGAATTTCGATTGGCTTTTCTTTTTTAGCAACATTTGTAACTGTTGTTTCCGTATTTCCCATATCAAATAACTTATAACTATATTTTGGTATCCATACAAAATAACTTTCAATATCATTTTCTTGTATCGTTTGTCCTGGTTGTATTTCATTTGCTTTATTATTATCGACTAAGATAACTGCATTCGCCCATTTCTTGGTCTCATAATCATACCATTCCGTATATAAATCAGCTCTTTTTACTTCTCCTGTTGTTTCATCTATTGTGACAGGTATTAATTGATCTGTTGTTGTTGGAGCTTCAGCTACTTCATTTGCTGTTAACATCGCAATTGGTTCTTCTTCATTATTCAACACCGGATCTGCACCGTGTAGAATTGTTTCTTTATAAATAGAAGCGGTTTGATTTTGAATTGCTTCTATCACGATTTTACTTTTGAATATACCATTTTGACTATCATTTCCTGCACTCTCATCTAACCATATTCTTACTTCATGTTCTATTTCTTGATAAGCCTCTAATGTTAATTTTTCACTACTAATCTTATATTCTTCTTTATCTGATTCTTCTTCATTGATTACTTTTTTTTCACTCGTTAATACTACTTTTTCATTACTATCAATCATAGTTGCAATGTTCTTTGCAGCTATTTTCTTTTGCCCTTCCTCAACATCCTCTACTCTTAAGTGAATTTCATAATCCACTCCTACTCCGCATTCATTGGTTAATTTAAATGTATAAGGTGTTGATGATTTTCCTGTTGCATCACTTACTGGAAATGTATGTTGTAAAGTTATTCCTTTACTTAAGTCTTCCATTTCAAGATTGATACACTCAGTTCCTAGTACATTGACATCCTTTTCTTCTTTATTTGTTTTTATGTAAGCATAACTAAAAGACACTACTGTAATAAGTACTGCAATACTTAACAAACTAATCATTATTTCGAGTCGTCTTTTGGGGTTCTTTTTTTTATTACTTTCTAATATACCCCCCCCCCATTGGACGATTTTCAATGGTTGGGAGAGTATTTCTTAAATTCTTCATTTTTTATCTCTCCTTATCTTAAATTCATTTTACCACAAAGTTTTTAGAAAAAAAAGATAAAAAAACGCTTACTTTTCGTAAACGCTTACTTTCTTTTTATCTCTTCCTAATCTTTCGAATTTAACAAGACCATCTATTTTTGCAAATAAAGTGTGATCTTTTCCCATTCCAACGTTTGTTCCTGGATAAATTTTTGTACCTCTTTGACGATATAGAATAGAACCAGCACTAACAAATTCTCCATCACTTGCTTTAGCACCTAGTCTTCTACCAGCACTATCACGGCCGTTTTTAGTAGAACCTTGAGCTTTAATGTGAGCAAAACGTTGTAAATTAAACGCAAATCTTAACATTCGTTTTTCTCCTCCATTCTTATATTTTCTTTATATTGATTTTCAATTCCTTTTAACATAGCAATCATATTTTCAAGTAAAGTATCCGTTATGTTATCGTGTTTTTTTACTACTATTTCTAAAGTTTCTTTATCAAAAACTTCAATGGATTCTTCAAATGCATATAGAGCATTAATCGTTGTTGTAACAACACTTGATACGGCACTACAAACAATATCGTATCCATATTCTGCATAACCGGCATGACCTTTTATTTGAATTTTTTCGATGCTACTATTTCTTTTTACTATACATACTTTTATCATACTTATTTAACTTCTATTTTTTTAACGACAAGTTTTGTATAAGGTTGTCTATGACCTTGTTTTTTACGAGATTTCTTTTTTGGTCTATACTTGAAAATAATAATTTTCTTTTGTTTTCCGTGTTTTTCTACTGTACAAACCACTTTAGCACCTTTTACATAAGGATCACCTGCAACACCATTGGCAAATAAAACATCTGTAAAAGTTACTTCACTACCAACTTCGTTTGGTAATTTTTCAACGTAAAGAACGTCACCTTCTGCTACATAATATTGTTTTCCACCTGTAACAAATATTGCTTTCATTTCTTACCTCCTTTATATTTAAGACTCACTGTAAAGGCAAACTTAGTTTTTAAAACCTCTTCCATGTGGTTTAGAAAGGAAAGCCCTTTCAAACGTATTAAATTTTATCAAAAATAGGTATGAATGTCAAATTTTTCCTGCAAAATTTCTTTTTCATGACGATATTTTTGGTTTTCTTTAAAAAAATGTAAGGTTTCTTTCTTTAAAAGCGTGATATCTTGTACTTCATGATGCTCAATTTTTTTATAAGGAAATGTATACAAATACCGTTCTAAATAAAACTTATTTTTATAATGCTCTTTCTTTTTGGTAAAATCTAGTATTTTATAGAGTAAAAAACTAATCACGATATAGCCATTTAAATTACATTTTATATTATAAAGAAGGAATATAAGTAAAAAGAAAAACGATACAGTAATACTTAAAGAAAAAGACTTGGTATAGGGAAAAAATTTTTCAAATAGGAGTTCCATAATTTCTCCCCCATCTAAAGGTTTTATAGGAAGTAAATTAAAACATAGAATACTCCTATTGTATTTTAAAAATAAATGGTATGTATTTTCGTATAGAAAACCATTTTGATACAAAAAAGAAAAAAGAAAAAATAGAATACCTTGAAAAAGAACCCCTCCCAAATAAATGCAAATATCTTGATTAATGGGAGTATTGATTGGTTTTTCAGTCGTTGTAATGCCTCCGAAAGGAAATATCTCAACACGGACAATGGGATAGGAAAAACGTTTTAAGAAAAAAATATGTCCTAGTTCGTGAATACAAAGAATTAGAAAGATAAGAAGAATATTTTTAATATAGCCAGTCAGTAAAAAACTAAGAAAAATAAAATACGTAAAGGGATTTATTTTCCATTTATGAAAGATAGCCATCATAACTCTTATAAGCACCATTCTCCATAAAAGTTAGAATACTCGTTGCATCCTTAAACTCTCCTACTAAACTGTCTTTTTCCACATAATCATACATACTTAAATTGATATTACTTAAATTTGAATACCAAATATCGACGCCATCAATACCTTGGACAATTACAGTTGTTCCTAGGTTTTCTTTTTCTCCAATAAAGACAATAATGCCACTTTGTAAGAAACGCATAGTATTTCCCGTTAATGTAAGTTTGTAACTATTATCCATTTCTTCGATATTTACATAATCACTCTCCGTATTCGAAACGGGTATAGAAGTTGCAATCGGTTCTGGTACGATTTTACCAAAATAGGTGGTGTAAAGTTCATTGATTTTTGAAAAAGCAAGGGTATCGTTAAATAAGTAATCTTTAAAAAGTAAAAGATTTTTATCGCTTGATTTAACGAAGATGGCACAAACTAAAACAAAAATGACACTAAGGAGAGTTCTTGTAAAAAGTCCTGAAATATAGGTGTTTTTAGAAGGACTTTTTTGATTTTTTTGCTCTAAAAATACACTACGTTTACTACGAATATTTCTTTTGATATCTAGTACAGTTGGATTCATCTTTCTTCACCACTACACTATATGAAAAAATTTACTTTTTATGACAAATGTATGAGAAAAGGAATGATAAGAAAAGTCCTAAAGCATCAAAAACAAATCGATGGAATAGAAGAAGAAATCCAACTTGTAAAAGGAGATAGTTTAATAGGAAACGTATAAGTTGAAAGTAGGTTTTGTTTTTTGGAAGCTTACATAAAGAATTAAAGAAAAACAAGAGACTTAAAAGAAGAAAAAATCGAAAATGGGTGTGTAATAGAAGTTCAATTAAGAGTAAGAAGAGAAAAAAATAGGACTTCTTTTCTTTTGGTTCTAGAAAACTATTTAAAATAAAGAAAGAGGAAATGGAAGTATAGTTATAAAAACATACATCTAATAAAAAAAGAAGGAAAATCATTCTACACCTCTTAATTCCGTAATAATGCTTACGTATTTTATAGAAGACACAGCAGGTGTTACGGAAATTTTTTGTTCAATTTCATAAGTGTCCATTTCTACATTTTCTACATAGCCAATTAATATATTTTCGGGATACAAAGATAAATCACTTGTTCTTACTTCCATATTTTTGGATATCTCTTGTTTATTGTCAATACCACTAATTTGTAATTTACCATCTTTACTTGTTAAAATACCATAGGAATTTCCTACTTTTACAGATAAATTGGTCTCTTTATTAGTAAGTAATAAAACTTTACTACTATGTTTATAGACTTCTTTTATGATACCAACTAAACCATTTTCATTGACAACTAAAAAGTTAGGCTTTATACCTTCTTTACTTCCCTTATAGATCATTAAACTCTTTTCTAAATCATAAATATTGTTAAACAAAACTTTTGATTTTTCTGTTGTGTATTCTATATTTTCTTCATAACCGTAACTTGCAACTAATTCTTGGTACTTTGTTTCTAATTCTTTATTTTTAATTTCACAAATTTGATTTTCGGTTTCTCGAATGCTTGTTGCACGAAAGAAAAAAGAAATGACTTCTTCTCTTAAAAGCATACAAAAGATAAAAAGAATAATAAGTAAATTTCTTCCTTTACGTGTCATACTTATCACCTAATTATAGTATGGAAAACTTTTTTTATTTTAAAGCATTTGATGGTCAAAAAAACTAAAATAGTTGTGTTCACTAATAATCAAATGGTCAATTAAAGGAATTTGCAAAAGTTCTCCTGTTTCTTTAATCATTTTGGTAAATTCGATATCTTCTTTACTTGGGGTTGTATCTCCCGTTGGATGGTTATGAAGTAAAATGAGTTTTACGGCACTATTTTTAATGGCTTCGTGAAATATTTCTCTAGGATGCGTAATACTTTTATTTTGCGTTCCAACAAAAATAGTTTCATAGGAAATCATTTCGTTTTTGGTATTTAAGAAGACTGCAAATAGTTTTTCTTGCTTAACATTTAAAATTTTTAAACGAAAGAATTCATATAACACTTCTGCATTCACAATCTTTATTTTCTCTTCTTTTATGGGGTTGGCAAGCCTTTTTCCAAGTTCAATAGCAGCAAGTAACGTAATGGCTTTTGCTTCCTTAATTCCTTTTATTTGAATTAAATCTTGGTAACTGATACTATTTAAATTAGCAAAGTTTTTAAAGTGTTTTACTAGACGAATGGCTAAATCTTTTACGCTTTCATTTTTATTTCCGCACCTTAGTATAATCGCAATTAATTCTTCATTGGATAAACTTTCTGCTCCCCTATTCTTTAACTTTTCACGAGGTCTTTCATCAAAAGGTAAATCTTTAATTTTGTAATTCATTGCTTACACTTTCTAGCATCTTTTGAATGATAGAAAACTTACTTTCTTCACTACTATTCTTGAGTAAATAATCGTATTTTTCCATTTCTGCATATAAACCACTCGTAACTTCTAGTTCTTTTATATAATAATGATAACCCTCTTGATTAAATAGACTTTCTAATTCCTCTTTATTGTTTGTTGTGACCCCAATATAAACGCGATAGTATTCCCCATCATAGATAAGAGCACTGGTTTTATACTTTTCCTTAAATAGTGTTGCATTATCTCTATTTTTAAAGACACCGACTTGAAAAGCGTATAAAATCGGTTTGTTTTTCGCTTCAGCTTTTTCCTTCACATTAAAGAAAAATAGGCATGCTAGAACGATTCCTACAAAGGAAGAAAAAAGAATTACTTTTAAAGTTGTTTTCAAAATTCCATCACCTAAGAGTGTTATAGCAAAAAAGACTTAAAAAAAATGTCAAAAAAAGGCTTATTGTTCGCCTTCTTCTAACATTGTAGTAATAAAGATACCATAGCCTGTTTTTACGTTATCGACTATAACATGGGTAACGGCACCAATTATTTTACCATTTTGAATAATAGGACTTCCACTCATTCCTTGCACAATCCCTCCGGCTTTGTCTAAAAGTTCAGAATCCGTAATTTCAAATGATAAGTTTTTAATCTTGTTATATTCATTGATTTTATTAATATAAATAGAATATTCTTTTACTTCCTCGCCATTTAAAACGGTACGAATGGTTGCATCTCCAACTTTCACTTCTTCTTTTGTTGCTACTTCATAAGTACTTGAAGCATCTAAAGTAGCGTTATAAGTTCCAAAAAGTCCATATTCAGTATTTTTGTTAATCGTTCCATACACAACATTTGGTTTAAAATTGGCTTTTTTCTCTCCTGGTGTTCCATCACTACTTTTATGAATACCGGTAATGGTACTATTAAAAATCGTCCCGGTTTTAACTTCAATTCGTTTATTGGAATTCGCTTCAATAATTTCGTGCCCTAAAGCCCCAAATATTTTACTTTCTGGGTCAATATAGGTAAGAGTCCCAATTCCTGTAATACTATCTTTTACATATAAACCTGTTTTAAAAATATGGTCTTGTTCAATTAAAGACATATTGCTTTGATATTCTTTTCCATCACGCGTAAAGGTTAATTCGATTTTGGAATCCTTTATTTGTCGTTCTATCTCATTGGTTAGTTCATTAATCGAATTGATTTCAACATTACCGACTTTTGTAATGTAATCTCCTATTTGAATAGCAGGCTCTGTTGCTACGTCCTTACCATTTACTTTGTAAAAACCGACAACTAATACGCCTTTACTATGAATATTGATTCCAATATTTTCTCCACCTACAATGATTCTACTCGAATAGGCAAGAACAATACTTGGATAAAAAAGCAATAAAAAACTTAAAATGATTTTTAATCTTTCCATACTATCACTACCTCACTAGTAGTAGTTTTAACAAGAAAAAAAGAAAAATAAAAACAATAATTGGTTTTTACCAAATATTGTTAGTATTGTTTACCAAAGTAGATTTTGCATTTGGCTTCTTTTCCACAGCAAACGCATTTTCCATCCGCTTTTTCTTCTTCTATAATACAACGAGATTTATAACCGGTTTCATTTTTGATTTTATCTTCACACGAAACATCCCCACACCAATTGACTTTGATAAATCCTGGTTTTACATTGGCAAGTGATAAAAATTCTTCCCAAGTTTGGGCATCATACAACATAGAATTACGTCTTTCTAAAGCACGATTATAAAGATTGGTTTGAATATCATCTAATAAAGTTTCTACTTCACGAACAACATCACTTATAGAAACAGTCTTCTTTTCTAATGTATCTCTTCGAACTAACGTAATAACGCCTTGTTCTAAGTCTCTAGGGCCTAGTTCCATACGAATAGGATATCCCTTTACTTCAGATTCTGCAAATTTAAATCCTGGTGTTTTATCACTTGTATCTATAGTATTGGTAATATTTTCCTTATCTAAAGATGCTTTAATTTCTTCCATTGTTTTTAGAACTTCTTCATTTTTTCCAATTGGAATTAAATTGACTTTAATAGGAGCAATTTTTGGTGGAAGTACAAGTCCATAATCATCACTATGGGTCATAATAATAGCCCCAATCATACGAGTTGTACAACCCCAACTGGTTTGATAAGGATTTTCTAACTTATTTTCTTTATTTAAAAACTCAATTCCAAAGGCTTTACTAAAACCTTGACCAAAATAATGACTTGTTCCGTTTTGTAAAGCAACACCATCATACATCATGGCTTCGATGGTATAGGTTTCTTCTGCCCCCGCAAATTTTTCTTTATCGCTCTTTTTACCAACAATTACGGGTAAAGCAAGATAATTTCTTTGAAAATCTTCATAGACTTTTAGCATTTCTTTGGTTTTAGCTATGGCTTCTTCACGGTTTGCATGCATCGTATGTCCTTCTTGCCATAAAATTTCACGACTACGTAAGAAAGGTCTTGTTGTCTTTTCCCATCTTACAATCGTACACCATTGGTTATAAATAAGGGGTAAATCACGATAGGATTTAATTATTTTTTTAAAATGGTCGCAGAATAAGACTTCACTTGTAGGTCTTACACACATTCTTTCTTCTAACTTTTCATTTCCTCCGTGGGTTACCCAAGCCACTTCAGGAGCAAATCCTTCTACGTGTTCTTTTTCGACATTTAATAAGCTTTCTGGAATAAACATAGGCATTTGCACATTGAGTGTTCCACGTTTTTTAAATTCTTGGTCAAGAATGTTCATCATATTTTCCCAAATTGCATAGCCATAAGGACGAATAATCATACTTCCCTTTACCGAAGAATAATCTACTAAATCAGCAACTCTTACAACATCAGTGTACCACTTAGCAAAATCTACATCACGGCTCGTAATATCACGTACTAATTCTTTCATCGAATCACCTATTCTTCATTATTTTCAATGGCAAAATCAACTAATTCTCCATTTTCTTTTAAGATTTTATTGACTTTATCCGTGGCTTCATTTAACTTTTCACTACAAGATTTTACTAATTTCATTGCTTCTGTGTACTTTTCAATGGCTTTATCTAATTCAATAGACCCATTTTCTAATTCGTGTACAATTGTTTCTAATTTTTCTAATGATTGTTCAAAACTTAAATTTTCCATTCTTTCTTCTCCTTTACAATCGCCTTAATTTCAGCATTCGTTAATTTAATTTCTATTTCATCATTGATATTGATTTCTTTTTCTTTTACGACTTTTCCATCTTTTAGTACCAAACTATACCCTTTATCTAGTATATTTAGGGGATTTACTAGTTTTAAAGTATTTAAGAGTAATTGATGTTCGTGATTTTTTTGCTTTAAAATCGTTTGAACTTCAGCTTTTAACTTTTCTTCCATCGTTTTTATTTTTGTTTTTGATAGTTGAAAAGAATCAAGCGGTCGTTTTAATATCGTACTTTGTTTGATATGCAAGAAACGATTCTCACTATCCTTTATCTTTGCCATCATCGTTTTATACAAGTTATCCATTAATAAATCGAGTTTTTGCTCTTTTACTTCGTATAACGTCATGGGATTTTTTAAAATAAAACTTGATTTTAGACTTTCTATCTTTTCCGCTTTTCTTTTTAAATGATTTTTGATTAAGGTATTTGCTTGACGCCTTTTTTCTTCTAGTAAACATAGAGTATCATACTTAGTTGGAACAGCCATTTCAGCAGCACCTGTTGGTGTTGGAGCACGTAAATCTGCTACAAAATCGGCAATCGTAAAATCAACTTCGTGGCCAACAGCACTAATGACAGGAATTTTGGATTCAAAAATAGCACGAGCAACACTCTCTTCATTAAATGCCCACAAGTCTTCAATGGAACCTCCACCACGACCACAAATAATGACATCTAAATCAAATTCATTGGCTTTTTTTAGTTGTCTTACAATTTCTGGGGCCGCAGAAGAACCTTGGACTAAGGAAGGAAATAGAATGGTTTCACAAATCGGATACCTTCTTTTTATGGTACTTAAAATATCACGAATGGCTGCTCCTGTAGGGGCCGTAATAATACCAATTTTCTTTGGATATTTCGGGATTGGCTTTTTGTATTTGGCATCGAATAATCCTTCACTTGCAAGTTTCTTTTTTAATTTTTCATATTCAATATAAAGATTTCCTAAGCCATCCATTTCCATTTTCTCAACGTAAATTTGATACGTTCCTTGAGCAGGATAGCAAGAAATACGCCCCTCTACTAACACATTCATTCCATCTTCCGGTTTGAATTGTAAAGAAAGAGCATTATTGTAAAACATAACAGCACTAATTCTAGATGTTTCATCTTTTAGTGTAAAATATAAATGTCCTCGAGAATGATTTTTAAAGTTGGATATTTCGCCTTTTAAATAGATTTTACGAAGAAAACTATTTTCATCAAACATCACTTTAATATATTCATTCAAATCACTTATTTTTATATACTTTTCTTCGGTTCCTATCATAAGGCATTCTCCTATTCACGTATTATTTTATCTAAAACAGCATTAATCATTTTTCGTACGGCATCATCACTATATTTTTTGGATAATTCAATGGCTTCATTAATCACAACAACTTCCGGTGTATCAGTATATTTTAGTTCAAAGATCGCCATACGTAAAATAGAAGCACCGGTTTTATCCAAACGGTCGATGGTCCAATCTTTCATATATTTGTTGGCTAATTCATCTAATTCGGTTTGGTGTGTAACGACTCCATACACAATATCTTTCACAAACTCATTTTCAATATCAATATTGTCTTTGATTAAATCATCAAGACTCACTTCTACTTTATTCTTTTTCATTAAATCGTATTGGTATAAAATTACCATACATTTTTCTCTTAATTCACTTCTCTTGTAAGCCATAAAAACCACCAATTAAATTATACAAAAAAACACCAAATTAGTAAACATTTATATGCTCTCAAAAAAGAAAAAACTACATTCTCTAAATGTAATTTTAACTAATTTTTCTATCTTTAGAAAGAACATCTTCTTTGCTTTTCTCTTCTAAGATTTGAAATATTTCTTCTAAATAGTATTTGGGATCGTTTAATTGATAAGATGTAGAAACACTTACGATTTCACTTTTTACTTTTAAGTTTTCTAAGATTTCTTTGCAATTCGAAAGAAATCTTTTTAATAATGGACCATTATTAAATTCGCCGTGTTTTGTTCCAATCCTAGAGGTTAACAAAGGTTCTAGACAAAAAACTTCCTTTTCTTTTATTTTTGTTCCCATAGGACTCATACGATAGGCATCAAAAACTTTTTCTTCGCCATCTACTGTATACACTACTTTTTGATAGTCAAAAATTTGTTTTTCTAAAGAAACATTTTGATATTCCACAATTGTTTCTGCATTTTGAATATTGGTTAAAGTATTGGCTAAACCATTTCTCGTTTTAAAAATTTTAAAACCTACTTCTAAACCTTGCTTTTTCATTTCGAGTGTTTTTTCTGCTTCATTCAAATAAACTCTATAAATAGAACCTAACACATTTAAAAATAATACAACCTTTTTCTCTTCTATGTGAGGTAATTTTTGATAATTCATTTCTTTAGAAACGATATAATTGATTTCCACATCTTGAGAAGTAAAGTCATCTTTTCCAAAAATAGTTTTGATATTTTTATTTAAGTAATAACGTAAGACATCATTACACTCCACATTTCCCTTTTCTAAATATTTTTGAATTTCATTTGTTAAAACTATAGTTTCCATAAAGCCCTCCTAATTTAATTATATTATAACGTATCCTATTTATTTTTAAAAATTTTAACTGTAAATTTACATTTTTTTACTATCACTCATTAATTTCTTTAATTCGTATAAAGTATTGATGGCTTCAATAGGGGTCATATAAACAGGGTCTACACCATTTAAGAATTTTTGAATCGGATCTTCTTGTTTTGGTTCTTCAAATTGCATAGAGAGTTGCACTTTATCATTGCTACTATTTTTTTCCTTTTTTTGCTCGTAAGATGCTAGAATAGTTGTTGCTCTATCTGTTACTTCTTTTGGCATTCCAGCAAGTTTGGCTACGTGAATTCCATAACTTTTATCAACGGCACCATTTTTAATTTTATGTAAGAACGTAATTTTACCATCTTCTTCATATGCTGATACGTGAATATTTTTAATACTTGGTATTTCTCTTTCTAAAGCTGTTAGTTCGTGATAATGGGTTGAAAAAAGCGTCTTACATTTTATATGTTCATTGACATATTCAAGTATAGCATAGGCAAGACTCATACCATCATATGTTGCTGTACCACGACCGAGTTCATCAAATAAGACTAGACTATTTTCAGTTGCATTTACTAAAGCATTCTTGGCTTCATTCATTTCCACCATAAACGTCGATTCTCCACTTACTAAGTCATCACTTGCTCCGATTCGTGTAAATATTTTATCAATAATCGGTAAATTTGCACTTTTTGCTGGAACAAAAGAACCCATTTGGGCCATAATCACAATAATGGCGAGTTGTCTCATATAGGTTGATTTACCACTCATATTTGGTCCTGTTATTAAAAGAGTACTAATTTGTTCATTCATGCAACAATCATTGGGAACAAATGCTTCACTACTGACTTTCATAATAACCGGATGAAAACCATCTTTGATATCAATCGTATGATTTTCATTTAACGTAGGTCTTACAAAACCATATTCTTCTGCACAAACCGCTAAACTTGCTAAAGCATCTAGTTCGCTTAAGATTTCTGCTGTATCTTTTAAAGAAATTAAAACTTGTTTTACTTGCTCTTTTATCTCATTAAATAAATTGTATTCAAGTTCAATGATTTTTTCTTCGGCGTTTAAGATAAGGGCTTCTTTTTCTTTTAGTTCTGGAGAAATAAATCGCTCGGCATTAGCAAGAGTTTGTCTTCTTTCCCAATTTAAATCCGGACTAATTTCTTTTACTTGTCCTTTACTCACTTCAATGAAATAACCAAATACTCTTGTGTATCCTACTTTCAAATTTTTAATTCCGGTACTTTCTTTTAATTTATTTTCAAACTCTGCAATAAAGTTTTTACCACCACTACGAATACTTTTTAGTTCATCTAATTCTTCGTTATACCCTTCTTTAATTAAATAACCTTCTTTTAAGGTAACAGGAGGTTCTTCATAAATTCCTCTTTCCAGTAACTCATAAAGTTCGTTATGGGTATTGATTTCATAATCAAACTTTAATTCTGAAACAATTTCTTTTATTGTTGGTAAGACTTTTAAACTATTTTTTAGTTGTAATAAATCTCTAGCGTTTAAAGAACCACACGCTACTTTTCCACAAAGTCGTTCTATGTCATAGACTTCGTACAGTGCATCTCTTAGGCGGTCTTTTAAAATAAATTCATTATTTAAAACCGTTATTTTATCGAAACGTTCTTCAATACGTTTTTTATCTTTTAAAGGATGAATTAAATACTCTTTTAACTTACGACTTCCCATAGAGGTTTTTGTTTTATCTAAAAGCCATAGTAAAGAATACATTCTTTCTTTTAAACGTAAGGTTTCTACTAACTCTAAATTACGAATGGTATGAACATCCATCTCTAAATAATCATCGCTATTAATGACATTCACACTCTTAATGTGGTCGATACTTTTTAGTTCTCGAACAATTAAATAGTAAAGAATATGTTTAATTCCTTCTTTAAAACGAATATCTTCTACTGTGTTTAGTAATTTTTCAATTCCTTCTTCTAAAAATCCATCTGAAATAGAGACTTCAATTCCATAATTGCCTTTTAATGTACTAATGAGTTCCACGTCCGTATTGTCTTTTAATAACACTTCTTTGATTTTTAAATTTAGAATCTCATTTAATAATTTTTCTTTGTTGTGTTGTACGTTCATAACGTTTAGAGTACCAGTTGAGATATCAGCGTAACATAAAACATAGGTGAATGAAAAATCTAGAACACTCGCAATATAGTTGTGGTCGTGTTCATTTAAAAGGTCAGAATCCACAATAGAACCTTTACTGATGACCTCGACAACTCCACGTTTTACCATTCCTTTAGCATTTTTGGGGTCTTCTAGCTGTTCACAAATCGCCACTTTATAGCCTTTATTTACTAATTTCTCAATATAGGGTTTTACAGAATGAAAAGGAACACCACACATTGGTACTCTTTCTTCTAATCCAGCATTTTTACTTGTTAATGTAAGTTCAAGTTCACGAGAGGCGATTTCTCCATCTTCAAAAAACAACTCATAAAAATCCCCTAAACGATAAAACAATAATTCTTCTTTATACTCTTCTTTTATATCATAATATTGACGCATACCAGGGCTTAATTTTTCTTTGTCTACTTCACTACGTTTCATACTACCCACCTTAAAAACTATTATAACATAAAATTAAAAAAGGAGTAACCTAAATTACATCCTATTTAAAGTTTTTCTAATTGTTTTTTGCTCTTCTATTGCCTGTGCAAAAATGGGTTGCATTTGCTCCTCTTTAAAAAAATGATTAAAGAATTCTTGTTCTTGTAAATTTAAACCATTCTTTCTTCCAAATAAGTTATCAAGACGAATGGTATTTTCTAAAAAAGTCAAATGAATGCCTGTTTCAGATTCACAAAAACCGGGAAGAATATGTGTAAACGTATTATTTTTAGCTCCATTTAATAAACAAAGCAAAAAGCGAAGCATTAAATTTTTTTCTCCTTCATAAGTAAAAGTACCTAAAATTGAATTAGATTTAAGTAATTCTATAGTATCATTTAGATTTTTAATATGGAAATTCTTTAGTTTATAACAAAAAGCAAATAAATAATGTAAAGCTTCTTCATTCGTTAATACTTGTCGATCAATTATTTTTCTGTTTTTATATAACGTTAAAAACCAATCCTTTTGTTCTTTTCTATAACACAAATCCATTTTTTTTCTTGCACTATTATCCAATTCCAAAACACCTCTTGAAACACTATTATACATTACACATTCGTAAAGTCAAATATATATATACTCTTTTTTTATTCATCCTCTTTTTTTATTCTTGCTAATTTCATAGAATCTTCTTCTAGAGTCCCTAATAACTCTTGACCTAAAGACGATTTTAAAAATTTTCGATGACTTTCAGTCTTTTCCTTAACCAAGTTTTCTTCTGTTGCTTTGATTAATTTATGAATTTCATTTATTAATTGACTAGCAAACATTATATTAAAAGTGTCCATATGTATGTGATTCAAAACAATTTCTCTACCTAAATCTCTTGCATAAGTAATTTTTTCTTTTTTCATATAATCTAAAAGATAACCAACAAGAATATTTTGTACATGACCACTAGCATCTTCCATATTTAAGTAATCGTCCATCCTATTTTCTTCATTATTATAAATACAAAAGTTCAAAAAATCACTACTTACGATAACATATTTTCTTATTGTAATACGTTTTTCCATTTTAATAAGAGTATCGATTAAAAGAGTATAAAACCATTCGTCTAGATTTTCCTTTTTATCAATTCTATTTTTATTATTTTTATGGCAACGTACATAACCACATTCACAACCATCACTATCACAAATAGCAACCGTATCCACAAGACTTTTACAACTTATATATCCAACACTTTTACAACAAAAATCTAATAAAAGTTTATTCCCTTCTTCGCGTCCTACATTCTTACCCCAAAGAATTTTTCCTTTAGCATCATAACAAGTAATTGTCCAATGTTTATTTCTTTCATTAAAAACAAAACTTGCTTTACTATTGATAGTAAATATTTCTTCCATACTTTACACCTCTTATATCGATTATAAATTATTCAAAAAAATTATGCAAATAAAAACACCTTAAAAGGCGCTTTACAAACTAATTCCTAGTATTACTATTTTTACCATTTTTAAAATAGATTTAAAATAGTTTCAAAAAATTTAAATGCATAAATATTTGACTTTATGCATAAAATATACTATAATGTAATTGTAATTACATTTGAGGTTAGTCCTTGCCCGCTGGGGCGAGGGTTAGCCTCTTTTTATTTTCTAAGATAAATAGCAATAACACGATTATTTTTAATTAACATAATACCCTTAACCCATTCTCTACCTTTTGTAGAAAATATTTTTTTTGTTTGATACAGCAATATCCTTTTTTTAATTTTACTATTTGTAATATCTAATATAATATAATCAGTTTGATTTTTGTGCTTTTTTAATGCATTATCCACTGCTCTAATTTTACTACTAGCGTTTTCATTTATACATTTTTTATCCCAATATTGATTTTTCCATAAATAATCACTACTTTCAATATTTTCAGGAATATTTATTCTAGGATTTATATAAATAGTGCCACCAAATGTTTGAAGAATAAAATTTGCTGTATTCATTTCATCTTGACTAGGGTCAAATATAACCTTTTTACCATCAATAACATATTTATTTCCGTTTTTATCTACATAAAATTTTCTTTTTATTACTTTGCCTTTACCAGGAGTAGCATTTTTTAGCCATTCTTTTTTCTTATTTAAAAAGTTATTATTTTTTATTTTATAATTGAACCTAAACATATTCTCTATTTTTTATACTATTGCCAACCAATAAGCAATTTTATAAACCTTTCTTTTATAGTATTAAAAAATATTCCCTAAATAGTTTCCTTAAATAAAATTATAAAATATATTATCTTATATAGCAAATAAAAAATGCTAATTAAGCACTTTTATTTTGGTATTAATTATTTATCAAATTGATTTTTTAATTCTTCAAAAACTTCTTCTATCATATAGAATTTTTCTTCTCCTCTTTCCATACGATCTTCTACTTCTTTTAATTTTTCATAAACATAATCTTCAAAACTTTGTACTTTAATTTCAAAAGGTAATTTTTGTTCTTTTAAAACATTTTTTATGAATAGATTAATGGCTGTTGAAACATCAACACCAATCTTATTACAGAAGTTTTCAAAACCTTTCTTATCTTCTTTATCAACCCGAACACTTATAATAGCTATGTTCATCACCCTTTCTAAATACATTGTAGTACATTGTTTAGTAAATAGCAATACGTGAAATAGGAAATAAAAATAACCCCTCTACTAATTATTTACAACGTAAATTTCTTTTATTTTTTCAAATAAAAATACCTATTTTAGGTATTCTTACATTTTTTTCATTTTATCGTTTGCTTCTTCCATCATAGTATTGAGTAACTTATCAGCATTCTTCTTTGTATTCTTGTTGGTTAGTAAATAAGCAACCATACCTGCTCCACAAGCCATACCAATACCTGATGCTATCATCATTTTTTTCATATTTTTCACATCCTTAGTACTAGTATGGATAAATAAGTTATAGATTATGCAATAAAACATCTTTCAAAGTTGTTTTTCGATCACTACTATAATCGTTGTTAATTGCCATTAGTAAAGCGTTCTTTTCTCCAATTAAAACTAAACTTTTTTTCGCACGAGATACACCTGTATAAATAAGTTTGTTATAAAGCATTTTATAATAGTTTTTACTAATCGGTAAAATAACGTGCGGAAATTCACTTCCTTGACTTTTATGAATTGTAATCGCATAGGCGTGTTTAATCATATGTAAGTCTTCTTTGGTGTATTCAACATAACTGCCATCAAAATCAATTGTGATAATTTCTTTTCTTCGTGGTTGGAATTTGACTTCAATACTTACAATATAGCCGATATCTCCATTATAAACGTTACAATCTGGATTATTTACCAGTTGTAAAACTTTATCTCCTTCGCGATAGATGACATCTCCTAATTTTATTTCTTTTAAATTTTCACTTGGTGGATTAAACAGTTCTTGTAATGTTAAATTTAAATTATCAATTCCGTTTTCCCCTTTATACATTGGAGCAAGAATTTGTAAATCATCCACTTTTAAGCCTTTTTCCATACTTTTGGTACAAATTTCTTTTATCATTTTATTAATAGAGTGTGAATCAACTGCAAAGAAGTTATAGTCATCTTTTTTCTCCATAAACGTTGGACTTAAATTATGTTCTTTAATCTCTTTAGCAAAATCTGCAATATAAGAGTTTTCACTTTGGCGATAGATTTTTTCAAGGGGATTATAAGAAAATAACTCAGATGCTACTAAATCATTTAAGATAAGTCCTGCTCCCACACTTGGAAGTTGGAAAGTATCTCCGACTAAAACAAGTTGAATATTACTTTCGATTCCTTTTAATAATGAATCAAATAAATAGGTATCAATCATACTCGTTTCATCCACAATAATGAGTTTGTGGGTCGTTTTACACCACTCATTAATTGAAAATTCATTGGTATCTTTATTCCATTTTAAATAGCGATGAATGGTCATAGCAGGAAGGGTTGTCGATTCAGCTAACTTCTTACTCGCCCTACCTGTAGGTGCTAAAAGAGCAATATTCGTAAAAATATCAATAGGAGATAATTGATTTATTTCAATATAGAGTCTCGTAATGGCATTAATAATTGTTGTTTTTCCTGTTCCAGGTCCTCCCGATATAATACTGATACGATTTTCTAAAGCATTTTTAATTGCTTTTTTTTGCTCTAGATTATATGTAACCCCAATACTTTCTTCTAATGAAGCAATACGTTTATCGAAGTCTTTTAATTCTTTTTTTGGTAAATTTTGAATCATTTGTAAATTCTTAGCAATATCATATTCCATCACATAATACTCTTTTAAATAATAGCGATCCTGCTCAATCACAATCAAATTTTCTTGAAATAACGTATTTAATAATTCTGTAAATTCTTCACTATCGAGCACAAGTCCAAAATATTTTTTTAAACTATCATAAATATCTTCACGATTATAGTAAATATCACCAACGGTATCACTAATTCTACGCATGGCTTCTAAAATACATTCTTTTTTACGTACTAGACTATTGCTATCAAAATGTTTCGTATAGATATAGTCTAGTTTATTAAAATCAATAATTTTCTTAAACAAATATAAATTCTCGTGTAAATAATCTAATGTTTTTTCTTTGTACTTTTTAATAATTTTTGTAGCATCCCCAATAGAAAAGCCATAACTTTTCAGTTCGATAATGGCATCATCACTGGATGCATGGGCTAGAATAGAGGCATAAATCGTATTTGCTCTTTTCTCGGTCATATTTGGTACTAAATATAAATTATTTATATTTTCTTTAATCAAATCAATAGCTTTTTCCCCTAAAGTATCAACAATTTTACGTGCTGTTCTTTCTCCACATCCTGGAATTAGAGAACTTGATAAAAATTCAATAACCGCATCGCGACTGGTTAATTCCTCTTTCTCATAATTAGTTATTTTATATTGATATCCATATCGTTCATGTCTTATGTATTCTCCTGTTAAAATATAGGTTTCTTCATCGTTTGGTTCTAGAATGGTACCACTAATTGTAATGGTTTTATTGACAAACTCTTCCATATTTTCAGATTTTGCTTCTTTAACACGAAAGGTTCCCACAAAAAAACCATTATCGTTTTTATAAATCGTTTGTCTTATTTTGCCTTTAATTGTTTCCATCTTGTAGTCACCTAAAAGTATTTTAGCAAAACGAAAGATAAAACTCAATAAATACTTTGTTATCTTTTTAAATTAGCATCTGTTAAATTTGGTATTCCTGCTTTTTCTCTAATATCTGATTTTTCAATTAGAAATTGAATAAAATTTTCAATCGTTTCTGTATCACTTTTCTCTAATTCTATACATTCTTTTACATTAGAATTAAAGGTTCGTTTTTGAATTTCCATAGAAGATAATCCTAAGTAATAAAACCAATAAGGTAATATCCATTTTTTATATTGAACTAAATGCATATGACCTTCTTCGTATTTGGAAGTGTTATTTAACAATGTATATAATTCATTATCTGTAATTAATTCAATAACCGCATGAATGATATCAAATTCAAAATCATAAATTTTAGAATAATCTTCAATGGTTTTATTTAACATTTTCCAAAGTGTTTGATTCGATATTTTTTTATCATTTGTGTAATAAAGTTTCATAGCAGGAGGCATATAATTTTCATTAGGTAACAATCGATGAAGTTCTTCGTGGTATAAATACGTAAGATTATAATTTGTATCTTTTAGGCCTTTCCAATGGCCAAAAAAGATGGTTTCATGATTAACACATTTTCCCATATTCAAATAAGGATGCGTTACAAACACATTTGTAGTATCTTTAAAAGTATTTAATCTTATTTTTTCTCGCAGCCAACTCTTTATTTTCTCTTTTTCTTTTTGCCAAGCTTCTTCCATTAGATTTTTGTAATTTAATGTTTCATTGTAATATTTACAAAATAAGGTATCCTGTAAAAAGAAATTCATTTTAGAATCCAAATCATTTTGTTTCACAAATTCTTTAAAGAAAGGAGACATAAAAAATTCTTCAATCGTTTCTTTATTTTTTTCAATTTCTTCAATAGTTGTTTTGTCTAAAAGATTTGAAACAACACTTTTTTTCCATTGTTCTAATTCTAACAAGTTTCCCCTATTACTAATCATTTTTAATAATAAATACTTTGCATCAACATAAAATTTAAAATCCATACTATACCTCTTTATCCTATTATATCATATCCATTAAAAACATTTTATCTTTTCATCTTGCTATCTATTTAAAATTTTTATATAATCAAAATGTAAGTGTTACCGGGATTAGGTAACGCTCACAAAATGGGGCGTTATACCATTACATAAAATGCTTTGGTATGACGTTTTTTAGTTAAATTAAACGTAATATAATTACGAATAATATAATTATAATTACTAGAAGAACTAGTATACATAAATGTAAACTTTCTTTGTTCATAACTACTCACTCCTTCTTTCCCTTTCAAAAACCAAAATGATCCCCTAATAAGGAAGATAGAAAAATGGATAGTAAAACGCCACCCTTTCTCGGTAACGGTGGGTTATTATAGAGTAAAAACTTTTAATTTCAAGCGTTTTGACACAACTTGACAAAAGTTTCTTGCAAAACAAAAAAAGATTGCTTTTTAACAATCCTTTTTTCAAAATTCATTATATCCTAAAACATATAATTCATATGAAAATAAATCATACGTTTTATCCATTTCTACAATATTATTTGTTCTTTTATAGTTATGTAAATCCGTCCACATTTCGTATAAGTGTTTATAAGTAGAAAGCATCATTTGTTGTTCAGAAATCGATGTATTATTTGTAAGGCGACTATAATAATCTTTCATACAATTAATAATATAAGTATTTAATTTTTCATAATCACGATTTCCAATTTTCGTAATCATTTTACTATTTAATTCACGAATAAACGGACGAATAAATTGATGTTTAGATACTAAGTTATCATTAATTTCTAGTTTTCCCACTAATTTATCCTTTTCGGCTATCGTAAATTTTTTAAATGTTGTATCTGCAAACATACGCTTCACCTATTATGTATTATACACTTCTTTTATTTGTTTGTAAACTTTCATTTTTTTTTATTATTTCTATTTTACAATTACAAATTTCTACTATTTTTAAGAACGTATCTAATTTAATTTTCATTTTGTAATTTTCATATCTGGAATACTGTTGTTGCGTTATTCCTAATTTTTTTGCTAGTTCAGTTTGAGTAAAACCACAAGATTTTCTTAATACCTTCAAATCTATCATAAAGCATTATTCGTTGGAGTTAAGACAATACGGAAATTACTATGATCTAATGCATTACCCGTATTACGAGCAGATGCGAACAAACCAGCTTTAGAACTGTCCCCGCGATAACCACCACGTAAGAACCATGGTTCACTAGAATAAACAAACCAACCGAAATCTCCAAAATAAGAACTCATTCCACGCGATGGAAATGGTCCAAGTTCTCCTGTTGCATCTCCTAGAATTCTTTTATTATATTCGTATTCATTTTGATTTGTATATATATCAAAATATTTGGTATTTGCATCTTTCAGTTCATTTACCTCTGTTAATCCGCTACTACCTACTTTTCCATTTATATATCCCATTACATATTCCCATGAACCACCACTCATATCATAAATTCCACTATAATTATTTGTTGTACTTGAAGCTACTGATTTGGAATCTATATAGGATATATTTGCATTTGAATTTCCCGTTATATAAGAAGGGTTTGCATTTATTTCTACTTCATAGCAAGAAATATTACTTGTACATCTTCCATAAATACTTTGAGTAAGATAAGCAACAGCTCCCCATTCTGTATTCTTCATCATATGACTATCTAAATCTCTTTGATAGGAATAACTTGTTTTAAACATATTTCCTACTGTTATATTTCTCCAACTATATACATTTGGCTTGATGATTACTTTTGTTGGTGCATTTTCATCTTTTTGTGCATTTGGTTCAGTCCAACTATTATCAACAGTAATTGTTTTTTGATTTTCTTCATTGTTTTGATTATAACCTGTTTCAAACTTGCCTACCCAAAAGCCTTTTGAGTTTTCAAACGCTGTAAACGCAGGATGCGTCATCCAATCTCCTTCATGACATTGACCATCTGCTCCACTAGCGTTTGGTGTTGCACATTGTTTGTAATTTTCATTCGTTGCATCATCTATTGTATTCTTTAATCCAAACTCTATTTCTATGGCTTTGTTTTGTTTTGTTTCATCTAATTGGCCATTGGCATTTTCATAATGTCCCATATCGAAAATTTTATATCTATATTTTGGTATCCATACAAAATAACTTTCGATTTCTTCTTCCTTTATAACGTCATTTGCTTTTAATGTCTTTGCTTTCTCATTATCTACTAGTATAACTGCATTTGCCCATTCCTTCTTTTCATAGTTATACC
>CANROY010000002.1 GCA_947632355.1 uncultured Bacilli bacterium | reverse complement strand
AATAGGTTGTTACAAGGCTTTTAGTGGTGCTATAATAACATTGGTGGTAATATGGAATTATTATCAAATGTATTAAGGCCAGAAAAATTAAGTGATGTGATTGGACAAAGTCATTTAATTGGAGAAGGTAAAATTCTATCCAATATGGTGAAGAATAAAAAAATTTTTTCTTTTATTTTATACGGAAAACCAGGAATTGGGAAAACGAGTATTGCGAATGCTATTGTAAAAGAACTTGGAGCATTTCATCGCTTTTTAAACGCAACCATTAATAATAAGAAAGATTTTGATATTGCGATTGAAGAAGCCAAAATGCATGGAGAAATGATTTTGATTATCGATGAAATTCATAGAATGAATAAAGATAAACAAGATTTACTTCTACCCTACATTGAAAGTGGTTTAATTATTTTAATCGGACTTACAACTTCCAATCCGTATCATAAAATTAATCCTGCCATAAGAAGTCGTGTACAAATATTCGAATTACACGAACTAACGAGTGAAGATATTGTTCTAGGCCTTAAAAGAGCGTGTGAGAAGTTAGAAAATATTAAAATTGAGGATGAAACTTTAAACTATATTGCAAATCTTTCATCAGGAGATTTTCGAAGTGCTCTTAATTTACTAGAAGTATCCTACTATTCTTCTAAGGAAGATAAAGTGGTTACAACGGACTTAGTAAAAGAAATTAATAGTAAACCAGTCTTCTTCCACGATAAAAATGAAGATGGCCATTACGATGTTTTAAGTGCTTTTCAAAAGTCTATTCGTGGTAGTGATGTGGATGCATCTTTGCACTATTTAGCAAGGTTAATTGAAGCCGGAGACTTAGATAGCATCTATAGAAGAATGAGTGTCATTGCTTATGAAGATATCGGTCTTGCGAATCCTAGTATGGGTCCTAAAGTGATGGCAGCGATTCACGCAAGTGAACTTGTAGGGCTTCCTGAAGCCCGTATTCCATTAGGTGTCGTGGTTACAGAAATGGCTTTATCTCCTAAAAGTAATAGTGCATACCTCGCTATAGACGCAGCATTAAGTGATATTCATGCCGGAAATACTGGCAATGTTCCCAATCATATTAAAACAACGAGTACAACCTATAAATACCCACACGATTACAAAAACGATTGGGTACAACAAGACTATTTACCTGATAACTTAAAAGGAAAAAAATATTATCACAAAAAGAATAATCGATATGAAGAAAATATCAATAAATTACATAGTGAAATGAAAGGTGGAAATTAGAATGAAAATTGGAATTATTGGTACAGGAGTATTTAGTACAGCAGTGGCTTTTAATCTAGCCCAAAATGCAAAAAATAGTATTGTTTTATGGAGTGAAGACAAAAAAATTGTTGAAGACTTCCAAAAAACAAATAAGTTTGAAAAACTTTTTAAGGATAAGGAATTTCCTAAGAATGTTACAGTAACCACTTCTTATGAAGAAGCTTTAAAAAACGCTGATTTAGTGCTTTTAATGACTTCTATTGCCTACTTAGAAAGTGTTTGTAACGATATAAAGGATATTGTAGCAAAAGAGGTTCCTATTTGTATTGGAACAAAAGGAATTGTTGGAGAAAAACCAAAAATGATACACCAAATTGTAAAAGGAATTTTAAAAAATCCGATTGGTATTCTTGGTGGACCTACCTTTGCAGTCGATGTTTGTAATTTAGAACCCATTGCTTTTAATGTAGCAACAAAAAGTAAAAAAGTACGTAGTGCCATAAAGAATGCTTTCCAACTTGAAAATGTAAAAGTTGTATTTACAAGAGATTTAACAAGTGTTGCACTTTTAGGAAGTATTAAAAATGTCTATGCTTTAGGTGCTGGTATGATAAATGGTATGGGGTATAAAGAAAGTACACTAGCCTACTATTTAACCGTTATCTATAACGAAGCAGCAAAGGTGATTTATAAATGTGATGGCGAAGATGTGGAAACGTTACATAGCCTTGCAGGTTTTGGTGATATAGTAGCAACTTGTACATCAACTGAAAGTAGAAATTATCAATTTGGAGAACTATTAGGTAAGAAAAAAAGTAAAAAAGACATTGATACATTCAAAGAAAAAAACACCTTAGAAGGTGTCGAAACATTAAAGAATATGAAAGTATTAGTAGAGAGAAAAAGAATAAAAGCCCCTATTCTACTTGCTCTTTATGCTATTATCTTTGAAAATGCGAAAATAGAAACTTTATTAGAGGCAATGAAAGAAGTAAAACTAAAGATTTTCTTCTAAATCCTTAAAAAGAAAATAAGCAATTTGTAATCCAGCAGCAGCAGGAACTAAAACAATAGAACCTGGTGCTTTTTCTTTTGTTTTAACAGGATTTTCACTACTCCATACGACAGGTATATTTAAAGAAACTTCATTTTTTCTTAAAATTTCACGCATAGCCTTAGCAAGAGGGTCATTATACGTTTTCTTTAATGTTGTAATCGTTACTTTACTAGGATTCAATCGATTTCCGGTTCCCATACAAGAAATAATTTTGGTATTGGACTCTATTGCTTTTTTAATAAGTAAATACTTTGTTGTTACGGTATCACAAGCATCGATAATATAATCATAAGAAGTTTTAAATAGTTCTTCTATATTGTCTTGATTTAAAAAAATAGGTTGTATTTCTATTTTTGCATTTGGATTTATACTTAAAGCTCTTTTCTTGGCTTCTTCTACTTTAGAATGACCTATTGTTTCTTTTGTACAAAGAATTTGTCGATTTAAATTGCTTTCTTCAAAAAGGTCAGAATCAAGAATCGTAAAAGAAGAAAATCCTAAACGAACAAGGCTTTCTAAAGCAAACCCTCCAACTCCCCCTACTCCAACAAGTAATATCTTTTGTTTTTTTATTTTTTCTAATAAGTGTTCATTTATTATTTTTAATGTACGTTCAAACATAGTTTTCACCTCATATAAAAACCCAAAGGAAAGTCTGTTTGGATAAAAGCCCGCTCACGCGAGGTGGGCATCACATGAAATGCTTTAGGATCCTAGCAACACTTAATGGGCTAGTCTTCTACACCACACTCAATTAGATTCCCAATAATATCCAATAGTCGGTTTTATGTGAAACAAACTATTCCTTCAGGTACTTACATTGTATCATAGAATTATCTATTTCGCAATTTAATTCTAATCATCAATTATTATATTTTATTTTTCATTTTTTATATTTTGATTTAATTTTTGCAACTTCCTTACATATTGTTCTTTTTTGTCTTTACATTTTTCTTTTTTTTCACATATTTTTGATTCAAAATATTTTTTATGATTATTTAATGATAATGCACATATTCCTATGATAGTCACATCAAAATAAGTAAAACCAAGTAAACTTGTTATAGTTGTTACAATATTGTTAGCATTCGTTTCGTATTCATAGATAAAGTCTTGCATATCTAATTCGTTATATACGGCTTCATATTTAGGTAATTCCATTAATTCTTCTTCTGAAGATGCTGTTTGTTTACTAATTTCTAGTTCAGTTCCTATAGAATTAAAATCAAAGTTCCCTTGCTTTAAAATAGTAAGCATTTCATCTATATTGATATCTTCTAAATCGTATTTTTCTACATAACGAATAGATTCTTCAGATAGTGTTGAAGTCCAATCAGAGTAATTATATAAAGTATTAGGTTCCATATCCTCTTTATAAATATATCCTATTTTTTCTTCTGTTACGTTTCCATCTTGATCTATCGTTGTTTTTATATCTTGATATTTTTTGACTTGATCTTTTACAATTGGAAAACCAAAACCTAACAATTTTGGCCCTGCTGTAAAACCACCCACAAGTGCTGTAGTAGCAATTACCATTTTTCTTTTTATTTTTTTATAATCTTTATTCGCTTCTTTTTCTAACAACTCTCTATTTGCTAAAATAGTATCATATTTATTTATCTTTTCTTGCAATTTTTGTATTTTCTTTTCATATAAAGTATTCATAAATTTTTTCCTTTCTATTTAAGTCAAATGAAAAAGCAACTTATATAATTTTTCTAATTTCTTTTCTTTTAAAGTATCATAAACTATTTATTTTCATCATCCTCTATATTATTACCAATTTTTCTTTTTTTGACTAAAATTCTTCTTAATTCTAATTGTGCTTTTTTTCTATATTCCTCTTCTTTTTTCTCTACTTTTTGATTGAAATTTTTCTTATATCCTTTTAAGTCATAAGGGTCTGCTGCTAAAAGAAGAACATTGCTTACAACAAAGAATAATCCAAATAGTGCTGTTGAACATTTATTTAATACTTCTGATTCGCGAACAAATATATAGTCTTGTTTATCTAGTTCATTATATACGGCCTCATAATGTGGTAATTCATTTATATCTTGTTTAGAATCTTCTGTTTGTTTAATTATTTCTAAACTATCTTTTATATAACTTAAATCTTTTTCAGGCTGTATCAATAAATTTGATACTTCTTCTAGACTCATATCCTTTAGATTGTATTTTTCGATATAACGGATATATTCACCTGATGATGTTAAGTTCCAATTGGAATAATAATATAAATAACTTCCTAGTGATGTCACAACAGAACTTAATTCACCATAATCTAAACAATTATATTCAATGTTTTCACAAACTTTATTTCCATTTTCATCTATTGTAGTTTGAATGCTTTTATACGCTTTTATTTGTTCTTGAACAAATGGAAATCCAAAACCAAAAAATTTTTCCAAGGCAATTATAAATCCAGCATAAAATACGGAAAGCATCACCATTTTTCTTTTTTTCTTTTTATAATCCTTATTTGTTTCTTTTTCTAACAACTCTCTATTTGCTAAAATAGTATCATATTTATTTATCTTTTCTTGCAATTTTTGTATTTTCTTTTCCCTTAAAGTATCCATAATTTTTTTCCTTTCTAAGTAATATTATTATATAAATAATCCTATTTTAAGTCAATGAAAAAGCAACTTATCCGTTGCTTACTTCTCCATTTATAGTACTTGATGTACTTTGGGTACTTGGACTTGTTGCTTGGGCTTTTACATTCCATCTACTTGATACATCACAGTTGGAACTATATGGAAGTGGATTCGGTAGTTCAAGACGCATAATCATTGGTATTTTAAAGGCAGAACCAAATCCAACACAACTACCTGGTTGTAATGTTTTTTGCTTTTCAATAACATCTGCAGAGATATTTGGTAGCATTTCTTCAATGTATTTAATATCTTTAGGGTGTGTCATTTTGAAGATTAAGAAGTTAGAAACTTGAGAAATAACCGTATCAGAGATTTCAACTGGTCTTTGACTAATAATCCCTAGTAAAACACCATATTTTCTTCCTTCTTTAGCAATACGTTCAAAGATATTATAACCAAGTAAGTAATTATCATTATCCCTTTGAATATAACGATGTGCTTCTTCTAAGAAGATATGGAAAGGAATACTTGCTCTTTGTTTTAAGTTTTTAGAAAATTCAAAGAATAAACGAGCCATAATTTTAACAATTACTTTTGCATACGTATCATCGACATCTTCTAGATTAATATTAATGATTTGGGCTTTACGATTATTTTTAACCACCAAACTACTAACAAACTTATCAATAGAGATATACCCATTGTTGGAAAAATATTTTCCTACTTTTGTATTTAAGATTGTATTTAATCTTACTTTTAAGATAACGGCATCATCATATAAATTAGCATTGTTTTGGAAACCTTCACTAATCATTGTAAATTCTAGAGCCTTGGCAAAATCTGCAAGAGAATAGTTGTATTCCTTTGGTTCTTCCATTTCTTCATAAGAATCTTCGATATGTTTTAAAATATATTCGGTAATTAAAACACTTTCACCAAAATAACCATTTGAATCGATTTCAAAGCATTCACTGAAAGTTCTTGTATACCCTAAACCATTAATGGTACTATCAAAATTAAATTCATTAGTATGACAAACTTCAATAATTTGGAAGACTTCATTTTTCTTTCTAGCTGTTGTTTGGTTACTAAATAGAATGGCAAGTAAGGCTTTGGCAATTAAATGATTCTTATATTTATTTGATTCTTCACTATCTTGACTAAAGATTTTTGCAAGTCTTATGGTTCTTTCAATAATTGGTAATTGACTATGATTGGTGGCTTGTAAAAGTAGTGCAAAATCATCTAAATTTAGTAAATTAACCGGTATTTGTAATAAAAAGTCATCACTATCGATTGGATTTGTGGTAATAAACTTATAACTATAATTTGGATTAATTTTATTGATACTTCCAAACGCATTTTTATATTCACCATAAGCATCAAATACAAAGATATTGGCATTATAAGAAAGCATATTTGGATTGGAAAATAAATTTTGAACGATTCTAGCAACACCACAAGATTTACCACTACCGGTATTTCCAAATATTCCTAAATGATTGGATAATAAATCATTGATATTCGGACAAACCTTATAGTTTTTATAAATAGCACTATTTCCTAAAACAAAAGATTTGTCGCTTTCACGACCAACAAGTTCCATTAATTCTTCGTTATTGATAATACGAATTTTACTTGATAAAAGAGGTTTTCTAATAACACCATTGACATAATGACCATTTAAATATTCCCCTAGAAAACGTATTTTTATTTCGTCTTTATTAAATTCTGTTACTTCTCCTAAAATTCTTTGATCAGGAGCTTCAAAAATAACATTTATATTCATTAAATCGGTTGTTCCAGCATCTCCACCCTCGTTTTCTACTGTAGCAATACTTTCACCAATGTATTTTATTTTTCCAAACATATTTAGCACCTCTTTATTATTCTCTTTAACTATACCATAAATTTATTTTATTTTCCACTAAAAATCTCATACCATTCTTTTAAATTTTCTGCTCCACTGGAAACTAAGTCTTTGATTAAATTCCAAGTAATCGAAAATGATTTTTTCATATCTTGAAAATCTTTTTTGGCTTGGTCGCAAGTGTCTGCATCATAATTACAAATTTTCGTCGTAATCTTTAAATAACTTTCAATAATTTTTGATTTTAAACCGGTATAAATCTTTCCCGTTGTTGAAGTAATTGTTTCTTTATAACCCGGAATATAATTTTCTATTTTGGAATCGATTGCTAAAGCTATTTTTAAAATTTGTAATTTAGCTTTCGAAGATAAATCATTTAAGGTATACCCTTTTATGGTTCCATCATAGAATAGAAAATCAACTACCGTAATAAAACGAGCCTTTACTTCTTCTTTTAAACTAGGATTCTCCATATCACTTTCTGTTTCATTAAAATAAGCAATCACTTCGGCATCGGCATTCTTATTTTCCTTTTTCTCGTTTGTAACGGTAACACCACTACTGGTAACGGTTTTCGGAGTTTCTTCCTTCTTTTCTTCTTCAGTAGGTTCTATAACTTCTTCTACTTTAGCATTCACATCACTACCAATAGGAACATCTTCCGTACTTGGTATTTTATATTCATTTTGATTTTCATCTTCCACAATGATATAATCTTCTCCCTTATTGGTTACTTTACCATTTATATAGGTATCAGATTCCATTTTTTTGGTAAGGGCTTGATTACTTTTCCAAGTCGTATAAACCCAAAATAGAATGGCAAATAAAAGAGCAAGTCCAACTAATTTATAAATAGTACTTATACGTATTCCTTTAAAAAAATCAATCATTTGTTTAAACATTCTTTTTATCTTATTCATATTCATCACTACTCTAGTATACCATAAAAGAAAAAGATAAACCATTATTTTGATTTATCTTTTTTCTAATTATAAGTTTATCTATAGTATATTAAACAGCATTGACTAACTTGAACTTTCTAATAGAATAACTCTTTAAGTATATTTTAGCCTTTATCAATTTCAAAATATTTTTGAGAATCAAGTATTTTCATAATAAAATCCTCCTTTTTTATTACTATTATTATAATATATTCCTTACTAAATTACAAGATTACTTCTAAACTTTATTTCAATTATTTGGATTAGCAAATGTGTTTACTATTTCTTCACCATTTTGATTAAACAATACAACATTAGCATTATATTTGCTCGTTTTAAAACCAACATAAATGGTATCATTAGCAACTAATAATGCATATATAGAATCCACAGTATTTGATGCTTCTCCATTATAGGTTGATAAAGAACTTTTCCATTTAATATTTCCATCTTTTGTAATATAGAATATAAAGTCTTTTGCAGATTGTGTAACTAAAATAATATCCCCATTCGCTAATAATTTAATAGTATTATATTTTGACACTATAATTGGATCTATAATATTTTCCCCAGTATTTTCATCAATGATATATAAATCATTATCTATAACAATTACGATTCTTCCACCATTATTATCATAAATATATTTACCTGCTTGTTCAAATGTACGGGTCCAAATTTGTTTAAAATCTTTATCATAGGCTTGTAATTCCAAATAGTCATTATTTGTAGTATAAGTAGATAATATAAAATGGTTACCATCACTTGTTTTTGAAATATATCTTTGTAAATAAGGACTATCCTCTTCCGTAGCAACATCAATTCTTCCATAGCCTGTATAAATACGATATTTATTAAATCGAGCATTAGAATTATTATCAAGTGTAATTAAATAGTGAAATGGTAATGAAGCATAATACATTCCCAAAGTTCCAGTAAAATCATAATTTGGTTTTGTTAAAGTATAAGAACTATTAAAGAAATGAGTAGCAATTTCTCTAATATCTTCCTCATCATATTCATTAAATTCTCCTGTTGCATCACTAACAATTACTTTTATAGCATTAATTTTAGGCAAAACTTTATCTTTGCCATCTATAACATATTTTTCGTTTCCTTTATATACACCATATACTTTTATAAAATCATTTTCTAAATAACGAGCTTTTTTATAGTCACCTTCAATAACAAATTCTTGTTCTTCATAGTCATGATCAGCCATATTTACAAGCATTTTATAATGATTATTTTCTTCTTCAATAACTTTTACAACATCAACATCAAGTGATAAAACAACATCTTTATATGCAGTTGGATATCGTGCAATATTTTCATAATTGTATAAATATAAATAATCAAAGTTAAAATATTGATCTAAAATATCAGCATATTGTTCTTCAACAGATGTATTGAATTCACTTTTCATTGAAGGATTATTATTTTCTACTGTATTTTTAATACTCGTATTTTCTTCTTTTTTTAAGAAAAAGTAGCCACTAATTATACCAATAGTAAAACATAGGATAACCAAACAACCAATTAAAATATTTTTTTTCATATTATTACTTCCTATTCTAAAATTATTTTATCATAAGAATTATTGATATGTAAACAAAATCCAAAATAAAAAACCTTGAGTTTTATTGTACTTTATAGAATCAAGGTTTTTAAGTTAAAATTGTTCTCTATATTTATTTATTTGTTAATTCTTTTTTATAGTCACTGTATTTAGAAGCAATGTATTCTGTTAATTTAGGTTCTACATTCGTATCATAAAAATCAATAAGTTCTGATACACGATACTCTAGTTTTTCTTCTTTTACTTCAAAAAGATAGTCTATAAATTCATGTTGTTCTAAAATAGTAGAATGTTCTTTTGTTAAATCAGGACTATACAAATTTCTTTTTAGTAATAGAGTACCACTTTTTAAGTCATAATATTCTACGATTGTTTGATGATTTTTATCAAAATATCCATGTACAAGAGTTAAATAAGGTTTAATAACTCCGTTATTTTCTAGTAGTATAACTCTTATATTCTCATAAATTTTTTCAAAATCAATATTCAAATCTTTAAAATTGTTTTTACATGTATTCATACAATCTCTCCTTTTTTGGTTGAAATTTATTATATACGAGTTTTATTTAAAAAACAAGTTTTATTGTTCTAACTTGCCTTTTAAAATTTTTTTATTGCAAAGATAAACCATTATTTTGATTTATCTGTTAGCGTTTTCGTATAATCACTATATTCAGTAGCAATATATTCTGTTAATTTAGGCTCAATATTTGTATCATAATAATCGATAAGTTCTGTTACATCATATTTTGGTTTTAATTCTTCTACTTCAATAAAATAGTCCATAAATTCATGTTCTTCTAAAATAGTAAAGTAACCTCCATTTGTAACAGTACCATCCTCTTTCATTGTTATTAATAGGGTACGACTTTTTAAATCATAATATTCTATACATACTAAATCATAATTAATATTATAACAATTTTTTATAACAATTAAGTAAGGTTTAATAACTCCGTTATATTCTAATAAAAGAACTTTTATATTACCATAAATACTATTATAAAGAATATTTCCCTCATTTGCTTTTCCATCTTCATATTTAATTGTCATATTAGAACAATATAATTTTTCTGCACATCCAGTTAGGGATACTGTTGTTAAATTGGCTAGCATCCCAAGTAAAAGGGCTCTCTTTTTAAATGTATTCATACAAATTCTCCTTTTCTATTGAAAATTATTATATACGGGTTTCATTTAAAAAACAAGTTTTATTGTTCTAACTTGTCTTTTAAAATTTCTTTGGTTATGACTGGATTTGCTTTTCCTCTTGTATTTTTCATCACTTGACCAACAAAGTAATCAAATAAATTATCTTTACCATTTTTATAGGCTTCTACTTGAGAAGGATTTTCTTCTAAAATTTTTGTAATAATTTCTTCTAATGCTCCTCTATCGGAAATTTGGGCCATATCACTGCTAATATATGATTTTGGTTCTTTCTTTTCTTCTACGGCTTTATAGAAGATTTCTTTCGCTTGTTTAGAAGAAATTGTACCTTTTTCGATTTCATCCGTAATTTGTTTTAATAAAGTTGGTGTTAAATAAAAATTATTTAAATTTTCTTCGGTACGATTGATTTCCCCTAGAATTTGAGTTGTAAGCCAGTTACTAGAGGTTTTGGCATCAATTCCTAAAGATAAACATTCTTCAAAGTAATCAGCGTATTCTTTTTCTTTTACGATAACAGAAGCATCATAATCACTTAAACCAAGTTCCGTAATATACTTTTCTTTTCTTTCTAAAGCTAGTAGTGGAATTTCTTTTCGTATTTCTTCTAACCAAGCTTCATCAATTTTAAATTTTGGTAAGTTAGGATCAACAAAATATTTGTAGTCAATGGCATCGACCTTAGAACGCATACGAATAGTGGTACCAGATTCTTCATCAAAACGTCTTGTTTCTTGTTCTACTTCTTCGTATCTTCCAGCATCCTTTAATTCGCTTTGACGTTTAATTTCGTAATTGATGGCATCAAATACATTTCCAAAGGAATTAATGTTTTTTACCTCTACTCTTGTTCCAAACTCTGTTGCATCTTCATCCATAATAGAAACATTGACATCACATCTGATTTGTCCTTTTTTGGTATCAGCTTCAGAAACACCACAGTATTTATAAGCACTACGCATATGTTCTAGGAAAGCAACTGCTTCTTCGGCACTTGATAAACATGGCTCTGTAACAAGTTCTAGAAGTGGTACTCCAGCACGATTGTAATCAATACAAGAAGTATCGTAGTAATGGTCTAGACTTGCTGCATCTTCTTCTAGATGGATATCGTGAATTTTTACAGTTTTTTTAGTACCATTTACTTCAATTTCAATAGAACCATCCACTCCAACAGGAGATTCCATTTGCGTAATTTGGTATCCTTTTGGTAAATCCGGATAGTAATAGTTTTTACGGTCAAAATACATATATTCGGGTTGTTTACAATTTAAAACCATACTCATCATTAAAGCATCGTGAACACATTTTTTATTGACAACAGGAAGTGTACCTGGGAAGGCCATATCAACGGGAGCAATATTGTCATTTGGTATTTCGTTATAAGAATTTCTAGCACTTGAAAATACTTTCGAGTTACTTTTTAACTCACAGTGCATTTCAAGACCGATAACAGCTTTATATTTTCCCATTATTTTACCTCCTTTGCAATTTGATTTTTATAATCCATTGCACTTTCTAATGCATATGCGATATTTAAGACTTTACTATCGTTATAGCAGTTTCCAGTAATATTAAGAGCAACGGGTAAACCACTTACAAAACCATCGGGAATGGTAATGGAAGGAAATCCTCCAAAGTTCCCAATTTGTAAGTGCTCTTCTAAAACGGCCGTATCTTTCGTTAACATATCTTTGTCGCTATCTAGGTGTTTTGCAGGTCCACTACTAACCGGTAAAATAACAGCATCATAGGTTTCATATAACTTTTTCCAAGCATCGACCAGCATTCTTCTAACTCTTCCCGCATTTTTAAAGTAACGTTCTTGATTTTCTTTTTGTAAGATATAAGAACCAATGATAAAACGACGTTTGATTAATGGAGAGAACCCTTTGGTACGATGGTCCATCATCATTTCTTCGTAGTTTTTACCATTTCCACGAGGTCCAAAAATAATACCCGTTAGATTTGACATATTACTTGTTGCTTCTGCACAAGATATAACGACATATACACTAGGTAGAGCGTTTAGAAGTTGTTCGTCAATCGAAACTTCTTCTACTGTCATACCTAAACTCTTACATAGTTCTATTTTTTCCATAAAGTTTTTTAAATGACTCTTTAATTCTTCATTCGCATTTGGATAGTATTTAATGTCACATAATTCTTTGATATAGCATAACTTCATTCCTTTGACATTGCCATCAAGGCTTTCGTATAAATGAATGTCTTTTGAATCCCAAGAGGTCATATCATTTTCATCAATACCCTTCATGGTATCTACGACAATGGCTGCATCTTTAACACTACGACATAGAACACCGCAGTGGTCAAGGCTTGATGCAAAAGGAAATAAGCCATATCTAGAAATCATTCCATACGTTGGTTTATATCCAACAATTCCACAGTAAGCTGCAGGTTTTCTTATAGAATCTCCTGTATCACTTCCAAGAGCATAAGGGTATACTCCTGCCGCAACCGCACAAGCACTTCCTGCACTAGAACCTGCTGTCATACGAGTTGGGTCCCAAGGATTTTTGACAACTCCGGTATGACATGTGGTTCCTGTTCCACCCATACCAAATTCATCCATCGCGGTTTTATTAACAGGAACTGCCCCAGCATCTAATAATTTTTGCACGGCAGTGGCATTAAAAAATGGAACATAATCCTTTAAGGTGTTGGATGAACCCGTAGATAAAATATCTTTCGTTGAATAATTATCTTTAATTCCAAACGGAATACCGGATAGTAGGTTATCGGTAATAGGAGTTTCTTTTGCATCATCTAAAATCGTTACAAAAGCATTATACTTTTCTTCTACTTCATGGGATTTTTGTAAAGATTCACGAATTAATTCTTGACTCGTTACTTTCCCGCTTTTTAATAGTTCGTGTAGTTCTTCAATTGTTTTATCCATTAATTCTCCCCTCCTACTACTTTTGGTACTTCTACTTCTCTACCTTCTATATCATCACAATTTTTTAAGGCATCTTCTATAGGTACAGAAGGTTTTGCTACATCCTCTCTTAAAGTAAAGGTAAAGTCATCTAGAGCGTGTGTCATTGGGGCAATTTCTTTAATATTAGGGAAAGCATCCACTTTCGCAAGATTTTCATCTATAACTTCAAATTCATCTAAAACGTGTTTGTTTTCTTCTTCTGATAGACCAATTAATAGTTTTCTTGCTAAATCATCTACTAATTCTTTGGTAAATTTAGGCATCTTCTTCACTACTTTCTACTATCGAAATTCCTAGTTCTTCTAGTTGTTCCTCACTTACTTTATTTGGTGCTTCGCTCATAATATCGCTGGCACTTTGGGTTTTAGGAAATGCAATTACATCTTTTATATTATCGGTGCCACTTAAAAGCATGGTGAAACGTTCAAGACCAATGGCTAACCCTGCATGAGGAGGTGCTCCAAACTTGAAGGCATCCATAAAGAATCCAAATTTATTTTTAATATCTTCTTCGGTTAGTTCTAGGGCATCAAAGACCACTTTTTGCACTTTTGGATTATGAATACGAACTGAACCTCCACCTAATTCATAACCATTTAAGACAATGTCATACGCAATGCTTAGTACGTTTTCTTTATCGGTTTTAAGCATTTCTAAATCACTTGGCATGGTAAAGGGGTGATGCATCGCTTTATATCTTCCTTCCGTTTCTGAATATTCAAACATTGGAAAATCAACAACCCATAAGAAGTTCATTTTTTCTTTATCAATTAAGTTTAATTCATTTGCAATTTTCAAACGTAAGGCACCCAAAGAATCATAGACAATCTTTTTCTTATCCGCAACAATTAGGATTAAATCGTTATTTTCGACATTATAAGTTTTACGGATAGCTTCAAGTTTTTCATCCTCTAAGTTCTTAGCAATAACTCCATTAAATTTATCATCATCGTATTTTAACCAAGCAAGTCCTTTAGCACCATAGATTTTAACAAAATCCGTTAAGTGCTCCACATCACTTCTTGAATATTTATCACCGTTATTCTTAACGATTAAACATTTAACGATACCACCTTGTTCAATAACATTACGAAATACATTCATATTGGTATTTCTTAAAATTTCCGTTAAATCTAATAGTTCCATCGAAAATCTCGTATCGGGTTTATCAGAACCAAAACGGTCCATGGCTTCTTTATAAGGCATTTTTGGAAAATCTGGTAAATCAATATCTTTTACTTTTTTGACCACATATTTAATCATACCTTCTACTAAAGCCATTATATCTTCTTGGCTTGCAAAACTCATTTCTAAGTCAATTTGCGTAAATTCTGGTTGGCGGTCCGCTCTTAAGTCTTCATCACGGAAACATTTGGCAATTTGATAGTATTTTTCAAATCCACCAACCATTAAGAGTTGTTTAAAAATTTGAGGGCTTTGTGGTAAAGCATAAAACGTACCCTTATTGACACGAGAAGGTACAATATAATCTCTTGCTCCTTCAGGAGTTGATTTACATAGAATTGGGGTTTCAATTTCTAAAAACTCTTTGCTATTTAAGTATTCCCTTACAGAAGAGGTGATTTGATGACGCATTTTAATCGTTTTTTGTAGTTTTTCTCTTCGAAGATCTAGGTAACGATATTTTAAACCTACGTTTTCGTTTATTTCTTTATCTTCATATATATTAAATGGAACAGGCTCTGCTTCACTTAAAATTTCTAAATTTTCAACCATTAGTTCTACTTCTCCAGTAGGAATTTTTGGATTAACCATATCCGGCGTTCTTGCAATTAACTTACCGGTTACTTTAATACAGTATTCGTTTTTAAGACTTTCTGCTAAAGCAAAATCATCTTTTAAATAACTTTTATTAAATACAACTTGTAAAAAACCTGAGCGATCTCTTAAATCAACGAATATGACTCCTCCCATATCACGTCTTTTATTGACCCATCCATAAACGGTATATTCTTTATCAACATCTTTTAATCTAAATTCTCCATTATTAAATTGTTTCATTTTTATCTATCCTTTCTTTTTTATTATTTATCTTGAAACGATGTAATCAATGATTTCATTTTCATCGACTTTTTCTTCTTCTTTGGTTACATTATCTTTTACGGTAATTAAACCTTTCTGTAAGTCTTCGCTATTGAGTAAAATTAAGAGTTCAGCACCATTTCGGTCGGCTTCTTTAAATTGACTTTTTAAACTTCTTCCGGTTGTATCATAATCAACAGCAACCCCACTTAAACGTAAATCTTGAGCAAGCATAAGGGCTTTTATTTTTTCTTCTTCATTTACGTATAGAATATAGCAATCGATTGGGCGTTTTTTGGTTTCTTCAAAGGCATCCATGGCAAGCATAACACGTTCAAGTCCACAAGCAAATCCAATACAAGGTGTAGAAGGCCCACCTAAAGTTTCTACTAAATCGTTATATCTTCCTCCTGCGGCAATGGTACTTGCTCCTCCTAGTACTTCTTCACTACTGACAATTTCAAAAACGGTATAGTCATAATAGTCTAGCCCACGTACTAAATGTTCATCGACTTCATAATCGACATCTAAGAAATTTAAATATTCTAGTACTTTTTTAAAACGACTCGTAGACTCTTCACTTTGATAATCTAAAATACTTGGAACATTTTTTAAAATCTCGGAATCACCATCCACTTTACAATCTAAAATACGCAAAGGATTGGTTTCATATCTTTTCTTACAATCTTCACATAAATCGTTTAAATGGGGTTTTAAGTATTCCTTTAACGCAACTTTATACTTTTCTCTATCTTCTTTAGAACCTAGATTATTGATTTTAACATTTAAGTCTTTAAACCCTAATTCTAAAAACATGTGATAGGGCATTGAAATAACTTCTGCATCCATAGCAGGGTCATTACTTCCTAACACTTCTACCCCAAATTGCGTAAATTCTCGGTTTCTACCATTTCCTGGTCTTTCATAACGATACATTGTTCCATTATAGTAAAGTTTTCTAGGCATATTAGAGCCATACATCTTATTTTCAATGAAAGAACGAACGACTCCTGCCGTTCCCTCAGGTCGAAGAGTTAGTTCTCTATCACTTCGATCTTTAAAATCATAGGTTTCTTTTGTTACGATATCCGTTGTTTCCCCAACCGTTCTATGAAATAACTCACGCGATTCAAAAATAGGTGTACGAATATAATCGTAGTTATAAAATTCACAAGTATACTCAATTAAACGATTAATCTTTTGTAGTTTTAATGCCTCCTTATCGAGTACATCATAAGTTCCTTTTGGTTTTGTTATCATATTTTTTTCCTCCTAAACATAAAAAAACCGAGTATCGTAAGGACGAGACTTTCCCGCGGTGCCACCTTACTTTACTAGGTACTCTTCATTTATTTATCACGAATCACTCGCGTTCTACGCACTACTAAAGGTGTCTTTTCAAAAAATGTTCTTTAGGCATTTTCAGCTTTCTAGCCCTCTCTTTTAAAGAATTAATTTTTTTACTTTTTCTTTAACGTAGAAATTTAATATAGTCTTATTTTATTACGAATTGAGTGGTAAGTCAACTAAATATTTTGTCTAAATTTATACGAATCTATAACTTATTCTATTTCATCATCGAATAATTTATGTTGCATACTCTCATAATTATTTAAATACATTTTATATAAGTTGTAGATTTCGGTATCTTGATAGTTTGTTTCTTTAAAATTATTGTTTAAATCCAGAATAATCCCATTTCGGTAACTAATCAGTATAGGAGAATGCGTAGCAATGATAAATTGGCTTCCTGCTTTTACAAGTTCATCAATTAAACATAGCAAAGTAAATTGCCCTTGTGGAGACAAAGCGGCTTCTGGTTCATCTAAAATATAGAAACCATGGTCAGTAAAACGATTTTTTACTAACTGAATAAAAGATTCTCCGTGCGAACAATGATGCAAATTACCTCCATAAGACCTATACAAAGCCCCATAACCATCTTCTTCTACCAGTCTTTGGACTTCCGTTGAAAAATTATAAAAACTTTCGGCACGTAAGAAAAATTTTGTTTTGGCTTTACGAAACGTTTCTACTTTTAAATAATCTGCTAAATTAGAAGTTGTATTTTTTGTACTATAAAGGAAGTTTTGGGTTCCTCCTTCATTAGGTAGACCTAAAGCAACTGCTAGCGCTTCAATGAATGTAGATTTTCCTACTCCATTTTCTCCGATAAAAAAAGTGACTTGTGATTTAAAATTTAATTCTTTAAAATTTTTCACTAGTTCAATATTAAATGGATATTTGTTAAAATCTTGTACTTCTTCTCTTTTTAAAGAAATTTTTTTTACAATTAAATCACTATCAAAATTCATATCATTCTTCCTTTTTGCATTACTTTACTTTTTTACTTAATGTATAGTTTTCTTCTTCATCATTTGAAATACTTGTTTCCCAAGTTTTAGGACCATCTTCTAATAAACAAGAAGTTTTCTTGCTTTCTTCTAAATCAAAAAAGGTTTTCGTAATGTTCTCTTGTGTTACGGTTCCTTCTTTAAAATTTGGTAAAATCATATCTAAAAACATTTCTTCTTTATTTTCCATTTATAGTGCCTTCCTTCTAATCTTTAATATATTCTAAAACAACTTCTTTGTCGCTGAAATGTTGTTTTTCTGTTCCAATAATTTGATAATCTTCGTGTCCTTTTCCCAAAATCATTAAAAGGTCATTTTCTTGTAACATCGAAATTCCTTTTTCTATGGCTTCTTTGCGATTATAAAGTACTTCGTGATTATCTTTTTGAACACCACTTAAAATATCTTCCATAATTTGTTTTTCATCTTCGGTTCTTGGATTATCATTGGTAAAAATCACAAAATCCGAATTTTCTTCTGCAATATGTCCCATAATCGGTCTTTTGGTACGATCTCGGTCTCCTCCACAACCAATAATCGTAATAATTCTTCCTTTTTTGTATTCTAAAGCGCTTTTTAAGACATTTTCTACAGCATCTGGCGTATGGGCATAATCAATAAAGATACTATTAGAACCATACTCAAGTTTTTCCATTCTACCACTTGGAGTTTCTAAGTTCTCACTTAAACTTAAAATACTTTCTAAAGAAAATCCCATTTTGTGCACTAAGAATACAGCGGTTAAGTAATTATAAACGTTGTATCTTCCGACCATTTTAATGGATGTTTCATACGTTTTTCCTTGATAAGAAAATTTGATATTTGTTTTGGTATGACTAAACTCTAAATCTTGAATCACAACATCAAATGTAGTATCAGTTCCAATTAAGATCGTATGATTTTCGGGAAGTATAAATTCTTTAGAATATGCGTCATCTCCATTTAGAATAGCAATTTTTTCTTTTCTCGTTTTTAAAAATAATTGTTTTTTGGCATTACAGTAATTTTCCATCGTGATATGATAATCTAAATGATCTTGGGTTAAATTGGTAAATGCAACTTCGTCAAAAGCTAAACCATACACTCTATTTTTATCTAGAGCATGACTACTTACTTCCATCACAACACTATCACAGCCGGCCTCTTTGGCTTCTAGAAGCATTTCATATAATAAATCAACGTCAGGAGTGGTATTATTAAGTACTTTTTTTGTATCTTTGTAATAGAAACCAATTGTTCCAATATAGGCAGGAGTTTTTCCTAGTTTTTGAAGCATTTGGTACACTAAAAAGCAAGTCGTTGTTTTGCCATTGGTTCCTGTTACACCAATCAAATTCATATCACTAATTTTAGGATAAACATTTTGATATAAGTATTCATTTAAATAGTCTCTTGTGTCTTTGACAATTTCTGTTTCTACGGGGTATGAGCCTTCCTCGCAAATAATTTTTGTTGCTCCGTTTTCAATTGCATTTAAAATATAGTCGTGACCATCTCTTGCCACATTACGTATAGCAATAAACGTATCTCCAGGTTGTACTTTTCTCGAATCAGTTTTTAAATCCATGTATCTTCACCTACTAGTATTATAGCACAAAAGTACAAAAAAGGTGCTATATCGTTTAGCACTTAAAATTTGCATCAAAAAACAGAGAAGAAATTCTTCTAAAAGAATTTTAATCTCTATTTGATACATCTTATATTCTGATTTTAATTACTTTTTTTAGTTAAACTTAGTTCTTGATTTTCGGTTAAATTCAATGTTTCCATAAAAATGGCTTTCACTTTTTCAGGGTCAGATGTATCTTTTACTTCAGTATAGAAATCAACTAAACGTTGTATGGCGTCTTTTATATTATCAAATTCTTGGTAATAATCTTTGTCTGCTCTATCAATTACATAAAATTTAAAAACTTCTTTATCATCTAGAACACTTTCTTCAATACAAACATCTCCTACACCAAAATCCACACAAGGGCCTAAATAAGGTAAATGGATTAAATTAGTTTCTGCTTTTAATCTTTTATAGATAATATCATTATTCTCAACTGTAAAATATTTTCTTTCACCATTGCTATGACCTATGATATCATCAAATGGTTCATTTGTAATTTTTTCAGTATGTATCTTATTCGATTGTACTTTTCTTATCATATTCTTTTTCCTCCTATAAAATGTTAAATTATCCATATTATAATCTAATTTAATCTTAATTCATCTTATACTTTTGATTAAATTTTTCAATTTGACTTAAACGTTTCACTTGTTTTAAAGTAGGTTCTTCTTGTTCTTCTTTTAAGTAATTTAAATCGGTATAACCAATGTATTCTTCCGGCATTTGTGGATACATAGTAATAATAGAATTTGTATCTTCAATAAAGACAACGCAAAAATAATTGGTTGGGCCTTCATCACAATAACCACAATTATCATAACGAAATAATGCATATCGATTGTTAAGCGTATGTAATACAAAATGCTCAGTTGGAAGTAATTCTTTTATAATGGGATAGATTTCTTGAAAAGGAAAATCTTTGTAAAACTTGGCAGTATCTTTGCTGGAAACATAAAAATGTTTTTTGACATGTTTGAAAAAATTTTCTTCGCTATAATCATAAAGTTGATGTAAATAGTAAGATTTACCACACTTCGATTTATCAATAGGAAGTCCCAACTTTCGACACAAGAAAATTTTGTCTCCTACTTTTGTTGATTGTTTTTGAAAATTTTCTACATCTTGTTCGATAAATAAGTCATAAGCCTCTTGATATCTTTTTTGTGCACCTAAGAGTCTTATCATAGTACCATAATAGTTTTCTTTATCTAAAATCGTAAATTTTTGTGTTTTTGGAATATACTCTAAAATTTTTTCAGCTTCTTCTAACAAATTTAATTTGATTAATAAATTTGTATAATAAAGTAGCCCCAATGGTTCATCAGGATAATTTTTTAAATAAAGTTCAGCCTCTTGTAAGGCTTTTTCATACCTGCCTTCTTCTTGATATTTCTTTATAAGTTCTAAATGTTTATGACTATAGTATTTTTTATTTTCCATCTTCCTTTTCCCCCAACCTTTTTAAATTGAAAAACCTATTCCTTTATTAAGAAAATTGTATCATAACTTTTCCTCTTTGACAAAACTTATCATCATAGAAAAAAGTGAAAACTATTCAACACATATCTGCTAAATGATGATAGGCTTTTTTTAATTTATCGTATTTGTAAAATTCATATAGTTTATTAAAATCTTTGTCTATTTCTTCAAAAGAAGAAAAGGTATTTTCTCGATCAAACTCTACTTGATAAATGGTATTGATATTTTTATGATATTTTTGGGCAAATTTTATTTCATTTTCCATATGTTCTAAAGTTTTATTATTTGTATAGTTCATAAGAGAGATTTCATCACATGCATTCTTGATTAAACTTTCTAAATATGAAATATTAATTTTATCAAACCATATGGGAATAGCAACAACAACGTATAGATTATTTTTATGAGCATAATGATAAGCCGTTATCATATTTTGAAGATATTTTTGAAAATCAAAGTTTTCTCTATTACCGGCGTAAGTTTCTACATCAAAAACAATTCCTTGAATTGGTATTGTATTCTTTTGATTATAGGTTAAAATTTTATTTATTTCTTGGATGAGTCCAACAGCGTGTTCTTCTGCACCCCATATTCTTTCCCCACATAAATGATAAACAGTGATACCTAATTCTTGCATTTTCTTTAAAAACGCATCATCTGGATTTAAAAAATAATCATCATGAAATAATTGATAAATATGCTTTATAGAAAATTTATCGATTATTTCTATTGTTTTGGAAATGTTTAAATAGGCTTCTTTTCTCCAAGAATACACGATATTTTTCATTCTATACTCCTTTTAACAATTTTTATTCTTTTGAATCCAACCAAATCGTAATCGGTCCATCATTTAAAATATTCACTTGCATATCCGCACCAAAAATACCGGTTTGTATACCAATATATTTGCTTAATTCTTCGTTAAAAGCATCATACAATTTTATGGCACTTGCCCCATTCATCGCTCTTATATAGGAAGGACGATTTCCTTTTTTGGTATCCGCATATAACGTAAATTGACTGATGGATAGAATTTCTCCTCCTACTTCTAAAATACTTTTATTCATAATACCTTTTTCATCATCAAAGATACGCAAATTTAATATTTTTTTTACCATATAAGTAATATCTTCAAAAGTATCGCCTTCCGTAAATCCTACAAATACTACAAGACCACTCGAAATAGAAGAGATAACTTCATCTTGAACACAAACACGACTTTCCTTACTTCTTTGTATTAAAACACGCATTATTTCTTACCTGCTTTCTTAACAAAAGATAACGTATACAAACTATCTAAAAAATCATTTAATTCGGTCGCATTCTTTACTTTAATGGTTAAATTATACATGGTGTTATCATTTGTATCATTCGTTGTTAATGAAACAACATTAATATTCTTAGTAGATGCCTTATTAATAAGTTCACTTACATAGTTTTTGTCATTCAAAGTTTCAATATAAATATCTGTAAAGTATTCATTTTCGTTATTATCGCTCCAAGAAACAGAAATGGTACGTTCTTCTTTTTCTAGGATATTTGGACAATCTGCACGATGAACGGTAATCCCTTCACCTTTAGTAATATAACCAATGATATTATCCCCTTTTACCGGTTTACAACACTTGGCAAGGGTTACTAAAATGTCGCTATATTCTCCAACCACAATGTCATTTTTATTGTTGTTTTTAGGGAATGTTCTATTTTTATTACTTACTTTTTCAATTAAAGCATCTGTAACGTTATGTTTTTCTTCCGTAGAAAGTTTAATAATATAGCCAGCCGTGTAGCGGAAAGACCCAATGGCTAAATAGATATCTTCCATTTCTTGCATTTTTAAGTCTTTTAAAATCTTAGAAAGTTTTTCTTCACTAAAGACATCACTAAAACTAAGTTTTTGTTTTCTTAATTCTCTTTCTAAAATATTTTTACCATTTTCTATATAATCGGTACGGTCTTGTTTACTAAAGTAAGACTTAATTTTACTCTTGGCTGCAGTAGTTTTTACAAAATCTAACCATTCTTTACTTGGTGTTGAATTTTTATTCGTATTAATTTTTATAACATCGTTATCTTGTAGTTCATAAGATAATGGAACGATTTCATCATTAACGATAGCCCCAACAGTAGTATCTCCCACTTTAGAGTGAATACGATAAGCAAAATCAACTGGTGTTGAACCTTTTGGTAGTTCTACAACATCTCCACGTGGCGTAAACACATAAATCAAATCACCTAAAATATCAGCATTAACATTAGCAGCAAAGTCGATATCACTCGTCGTTTCTTTATAAGAATCAATCATATTACGAAAGATTTCTAGTTTTTGTTCCATCATATTTTGAATCTTTCTTGTACCTTGCTCTTTATAAGACCAGTGAGAAGCAATTCCTTTTTCGGCGATTTCATCCATTTCGTGTGTTCTTACTTGGATTTCAAATATTTTGCCATCAATACCAAAGACACCAGTATGTAAACTTTGGTACATATTTTCTTTTGGCATCGCAATATAGTCTTTAAAACGTTTTGGTAGTGGATGGAATTTCGAATGGATTAAACCAATCGTTAAGTAGCAATCACTTTCTTTTTCCACAATAACACGTAAAGCTAAAATGTCATAGATTTCATTCCATTTTTTGCCCTTACTCAACTTTTTATAAATACTATAGACACTTTTTACACGACTTTTAATTTGAAACTTAATACCATTTTCCATTAAGATGGTGGAAATACTATCTTGCATCGCTTCTAAGACTTCTTCTAGTTCTGGTATTGTTGCATCCAATTGTTTTAAAATATCTTCATAAACTTCAGGTTTTAAATACTTTAAACATAAATCTTCTAGTTCACTTTTAATCGAATAAATACCTAAACGATGGGCGATCGGAATTAAAACGTTTACGGTTTCACTCGCTTTTTTCTTTTGCTTTTCTGGATTGACTGCCCAAATGGTACGCATATTGTGTAATCGGTCGGCAAGTTTAATAAATAAAACACGTACATCTTCTGCAAGACCAACAAGTACTTTTCTTAAATAGATAGCACTCGATTCTTTATCATCTGGTAATTCCAAACGATTAATCGTACTTACACTTTTTACAATCGATAAGATTTCTGTTCCAAAAGCTTTTTCAATTTCTTCTTCCGTTGTTTCAGCGTTATTGATTACTTCGTGTAGTAAAGCCCCCATAATCGTGACTTTATCAACGTTTAAATCACTTAAAATAAGAGCCACATTTAAAGGATGCGTAATATAAGGTTCCTTGGTTAAACGAACCATTCCTTTATGTTTTTCATAGGCAAAGTCATAGGCTTTCTTGATGTCTCTTAAATCACTTTCTGAAAAATTATTTTTTAGTTTTTCTATTAAATCTTCAAATTTCACTTCTTCTGTTTTCATAAAATCGTGTCCTCACTATTATTGAACGTCTCCTCTTCAAGTATTGGTTCCTCTTCCCTATTTACCGGAGATAAAAAACGTAATAAGTCTTTTTCTTCTATATAAAGTATATCGTTTACAAGGTCGTATAGGGTTAAATTATCTTCATCGTGCCATTTGGTTTTAATTAAGTATTCCCATAAATCTTGTTCCGTTAGAAATGTATATCCTTTTCCCTTTAATTCTTTTGTTTTTGATTTAAGGGCTGGATATATACGTTGATACAAGTCTTTAAGACTTTTAAAGTTGTCTGCTACCATAAACTTGCCTCCTAAATCATATATTTATTATAAAGCATTTTATAGTATTTTTAAAGGGGCATATCATGAAAAACAAATTTTTATCATCGACACTTATTTTAATTTTAGGGGGTTTTATTACCCGTTTTTTAGGTTTTATTATTAAAATTTTATATACGAGAATGATTCTAGAACAAGGGGTTAGTTTATACTCTTTGGTGATGCCAACGTATTCGCTTTTAATTACAATTGCTACCCTTGCTCTACCCCTTGCCATTTCCAAATTAGTAGCAGAAGAAAAGGTACGTAGTGTAAAAATTCTTTCTACTTCGGTACTGATTATTCTTTTTGTAAATATTATTCTTTTGGTTGCTATGTTTCTAAGTAGTAAGTTTATTGCAATACATCTATTAAAAAACAAAAGCGTTTATCTTTTATTACTTGCTTGTACGGTAACTTTACCATTCGTAAGTATTTCGAGTATTTTAAAAGGCTACTTCTTTGGTAAACAAAAAATGTTTCCTTTAACACTTGCAAATACGTTAGAACAAATCATTCGTATTTTCCTTATTCTTCTTTTTTTACCTTACTTTGTTAAAAAAAGCATATTATTAGGAGTATGTGTGTTAATTTTATTTAATATTGCATCAGAACTTACTTCTATTTTTGTTTATCTCTGTTTTCTTCCTAAAAATGTGGTCATTACCAAAAACGATTTAAAACCCAATAAAGAAACAATGAAAAGCGTTTTAGATGTAAGTCTTCCTACCGTTTCTTCTCGTTTTATAGGAAATATTGGCTTTTTCTTTGAACCCATTCTTCTTACCAATATTTTATTGTTTGTAGGGTATTCTAGTGACTATATTCTAATGGAATATGGGGCTTATAATGCGTATTCGATTGCTCTACTTACCATGCCTAGTTTTTTTGTAGCAGCCTTATCCAGTGCTTTAGTACCAGAAATCAGTAAATTTCAAGAACAAAAAAATAAATTGATGGTCAAACGAAGATTTTATCAAGCCTTAGGTATTTCTTTTCTTTTAGGACTTTTCTTTAGTTTCTTTATTCTCATTTTCAAAGAAAAACTGTTATGGATTTTATACCATACGACAAGTGGTAGTTCCTATATTAGCATTTTAGCCCCCTTTTTTGTCTTATTCTATTTAGAAAGTCCAATTATTAGTACGTTGCAAGGATTAGGTTTATCCAAATATACTATGAAAATAACTTTGTTTGGTGTTCTTCTTAAAACAATTGTTTTAGTAGTTTTTTCCTTCTTCCGTATTGGAATATATGGTTTAATCCTATCTGAAATTGTCAATATTTTATTTGTCGTAGGTACCAATTTTGTCAAAATAAAAAAAGTTTTTAATTCTTAACTTTTTTCCTCTCTAGTGTTTGTTGATGTCCCATAATGATACTACTAAAGTAGTCAGCAACATAATTGATTTCTAAAACATATTTTTGATATTCTATTTCATTAATGTTACCATTTTCTTTTAAAGTATCCAATTTTCTTTGCCAATCATTTACAATACGAGTGAAGGTATAAATATCTGGATAGGGTTTTGTAAGTTCAAGTTCTTGTTCTAAGTGAGTTTCTAGTTCAATTTTTTCATTCGGCTCTAATGTTCCTAAAATTTGTTTAAATAACGGATTACAAGCCACATGTTCGTAGTAGTCTCTTTTTTCTATTTCTTCTTTTTGTTCAAATGTTATAAATTTTTGAATGATTTCATAGTATTCTTTAATTTCTTTATTAGAAAAAATACGCATACTTCCTTCAAAGTAAAAATAAGTTTTTAAAAATTGTAAAAAATGTAATGGATTTGTAATTTGAATATTTGCAAGAAAAAGAATCTTTTTTATAATCTCCGCAATTTGTTGTTGCTTTTCTAAAAATTCCTTTTTGGTTACTAAATTTTTTGCTTGTTCCAATTTCTGCATATTATTTTGATAAGCTTCTAACATTTTCATAAATTCATATAAACTTTTTGGTATTTCTTCTAACATAAGACACTTCCATTTCCACTATGTATAGTGTAACAAATTTTCAAGTAGAAAGTGAAAGTTGGATATAAATTTTGACACTTTTTTACAAAAAAATTATAAATTATCTTTTTTAATTAAGAAAATTTTATTTTTCTTTTTAAAAGCATAAAAGACATCTTCGATTTTTAATCCTTTTTGTTCTAATACTTTTTCTAACCATTTTTTATCTTTTTTAATATATTGTAAGGCTTTTTCTTGCAAACTACCATCCACAATAATGGGCATTGGATAATTGCTTTTGGTTTTTAAAACATTGTATTTAAAAATAGAGAGTTTTCCATTTGGTTCTAGAAAAGCATATTCTATTTCATCAATGCTTTTAATCCCGTTTTGTCTCATACTTAAAAGTAGATCATCCATACTATAGCGTTGTCTTACCATTTCTTTGTAATTGACATTGCCATTTGAAATAATCAAAGAAGGTTTTCCACCAAAAAGTGTTCGAAACGTTCTTGATTTAATACTAATAAAAGCAAGCCCTAATTCTAAAAGAACTAATAAGGCGATAGGAATAATGGTAAAAAAGATGGTATCTTCAATATTTTCAATACTAATCGCCACTAATTCTGCAATTAAGATAGACACGATTAAATCAATAATTCCTAATTGGCCAATCTCTCTTTTTCCCATAATTCGATACGCTAACACGATAAAGAAATAAAAGAAAGTTGTACGAAACACAATTGTTAAAAGTTCCATATTGATCACCTCTACTTTCTAGTATGTCCGATTTCATAAGTTTTTAAACACTTTCATATACATTAGTAGGTGATTGAAATGAAATATGTAAAAGAATATGGGATTTCTTTACTTAAATTTTTAGGATTTTTACTAGGGGGTAGTTTGCTTTTAAGTCTTCTTTATTATTTTCTACTTCCAACCAAAGTAACTAATGTGTTTGCAATTCTTTATATGGTTTTGGTTTTCTTCTTCTTTGGTTTTTCTTCCGGCAAACGTTGTACAAGTAAAGGTTTTATCGCCGGATTAAAGATTGGACTTTTACTTTTACTTGTTTTAATTCTATTAAACCTTCTCTTCTATCAAAGTAGCTTTAAAATAGTAAGAATTCTTTACTATATGGCCCTTCTATTTTCGAGTGTCATTGGTGCTACTATAGGAATTAATACAAAAAAAGAATAAAGCACATGACTTTATTTTTTTTGCTAACAATTATCGATAATTTTTCGTTAATTCTCTATAAACACCTTGAACTTTACTATCGTAATGATCTAAATAATAATCCATTTCTCTATATTCTATTGGAGTAATTATAAATTTTCCATCTTTGTTACACATTTTATAACAAATTGATTTTTCATTTTCTAGTTCTAATAAAATTAAATCAACAATTTTCCAATTTCCTTGTTCAATTTGCCAAAAAGGATGTTTATGTATTTTGTATCTTTCCCATTCCGTCATAAATTTTATACTTAAATAGTCAAAAAGGCGATCTGTATCATCAAATCTTTTTATTTCATTGGCATTATTGATAATAAAATTGATTAAATCCATTTTCAGTTTAAAGGGTTCATTATCAAATGTATCAATTTGATAGGGAACATTTCTATACATGTCTTTTCCTTTTAAATCACCACAAGTTGCAGTTATGACTTTATTAATGCTTGTAGAGTTTTTTTCAAAAGAAATAATTCTTTTTAAATGAGGCATTAAATTGGTATTTTGATTTAAATCAAAAAAGCCATGCGTATTACAACCAATTTTTACTCTTGTAATATCATATCCATATTTCATTGGGTCCAATTTTATTTTATAGTCCCAGTACTCTACTATTAAGAATACATGTGGTAAAACATCATAACTTATACTACATTTTATTGAAGGATCTAAATCATCATAAATAGATTTTGCAATTTTACACCACGAATTACAAGTAATTTCAAACTCATTAATATTTGTAGCATCAAATTCTTTATCATAATACTTTTGTTGTTCTTCCTTAGATGATAATTCATAACGAAAATCATAAGAGAAAGTTTTACACATATAAAGATAAACATAATAAATTTTTTGTAACATATCCCAATCTTTAATTTTTAAAAAAGATAAAATATATTCTTTTAGGTTCATTCATTTCAACCCCCCTTTTTATATGGAACTTACTCTATCATAGATTCCTACTTTTTGCAAGTTTATCCCTACATCTGTTTAGCCCTACATTTCTTTAAATTGAAAACCATCGGATACACTCACATAAGACTCTTCATTGTATATTTTTTTTGTAATTGGATTATTCATTACCGGTAAGTCCGTTTTTTCATAAAGTTCTTTTAAAGTGATATGATCCTCAATACAGGAGTTATTGTAATAGCAATCTTTAGCAGATTCAATAATCTTTTGAACGGTATTTTCTAATAAACGATTTTGATGTCTTTTAATGACCTTATACGTTGATGGAACGGCTATCATCACAATAATGATAAGGATTGTTCCATAAATACAAATTTTATTCTTTTCCATTTTCTTCACCACTATAATTCTTTAAAAATTCCTCTCGATATTCTAATAAGGTATCGTTTTTAATTGCCTCTCTTATCTCTTCCGTTAAATGAATTAAAAAACGAATATTATGAATCGATAGAAGTCTTGCTCCAAATGTTTCTTCGGCATTCATTAAATGTTTGATATAGGCTTTTGTGTAATGTTTACACGCATAACAATCACATTCGGTACTAATTGGAGTAAAATCACGTTTATATTTTGCGTTTTTCAAATTAATTTTTCCATATTTTGTTAAAGCGTGTCCGTGTCTTGCCAAACGTGTTGGTAGAACACAATCAAATAAATCAATCCCACGAATAACCCCTTCTATAATATCAATAGGTTCTCCAATACCCATCGCATAACGTAGTTTATCTTCAGGTAAATACTTGGTTGAGTAAATGAAGGCTTTATACATATCTTCTTTACTTTCGTGGTCGTTTGCTACTCCACCAATACTATAACCATCAAATCCAATTTTTACGGTTTCTAAAGCACTAAATTTACGTAAATCTTCATAGTAACCACCTTGGACAATACCAAAAAGCATTTGATTTTCGTTTTTGTGGGCAAGTTTTCCTCTTTTCGCCCACCTTAAGGTTCTTTCAATACTTTGTTTCAAATACGCATAAGAAGCACTAGCAGGAGGACATTCATCGAAACTCATGGCAATATCACTATCCAATTTATTTTGAATTTCAATGGATTTTTCGGGGGTTAATAAAAGTTTATCGCCATTTAAATGGTTTTTAAATAGGACACCTTCTTCACTAATATCCTTAGGTTTAGCAAGAGAAAAGACTTGAAAACCACCGGAATCGGTTAGAATCGGTCCATCATAATTCATAAACTGATGTAATCCACCGGCCTCATGTACAATATCTTCTCCCGGTCTTAACCATAAATGATAGGTATTGGATAGAATAATACCAGAATGTACTTCTTTTAACTCTTCCGGAGATAACGTTTTTACCGTTGCTTGTGTACCTACCGGCATAAACATTGGTGTTTCATAAGTTTTGCCGTTATAAGAAAAGGAACCTAATCTCGCTTTTGTATTCTTTTCATTTTTAATAAGTTTAAATTGAAATTTCATGACTGTCCCCTCCTTTATAATGCTTTTTTATTGATTAACGAACCATTTCAGCAATTTCTTCTTTTTGAATTTCTAAGTTTGTTTTTAAATGTTCTAATAAAACCTTTTTATACCCTACTGAACCTAATTGATTAAAATATTCTGCACTATTTGGTTTTTTTGGATATAAGGAATTAGTAACTTCACTAATGGCTTTACCACTTGCATCTGCCATATAGCGAAAATAAGCTAAAATATTTCCTTCATCCCCATGAATAGTTTCAACAATAAGAGCTGTTCCATCTCCTTTATAACTTGGAACTACAATGCAATTTTTAGGATCCCAACGAAGTTCTGTATATTTTCTTTCTGTTTCACTTAACGTAACAAATTTTTTTCTCATTTAAATCACCTTGAGATTTATTATAACACTACTTGATAAACATTGCATCCCCAAAAGAGAAAAAGCGATATTTTTCTTTTACTGCCTCTTTATAAGCGTTTAAAATATATTCTTTTTTTGAAAAAGCACTGACAAGCATAATAAGTGTACTTTTTGGTAGATGAAAATTCGTAATTAATCCATCGATGGCTTTAAATTCATATCCGGGATAGATAAAGATATCGGTAGTTCCACTACATTCTTTAAATGTCCCAAATTTACTCATAATCGTTTCTAAGGTTCTTGTTGAAGTTGTTCCAACAGCAATAATTCTTCTATGTTCCTTTTTGGCTTTATTTAAAACTTCCGCCGTTTCTTTACTCATTTCATAGTATTCACTATGCATAATATGTTTTGTTACATCGCTTACCTCAACAGGTCGAAACGTTCCTAATCCAACGTGCAACGTAACTTCAACAATCGTAATTTCTTTTTCTTTCATTGCTTCAAGTAATTCTTTGGTAAAATGAAGACCCGCTGTTGGTGCAGCTGCACTACCAACTGTTTTTGCATAAACCGTTTGATAACGGTCCTTTTCTTCTAACTTTTGATGAATATAAGGAGGAAGTGGCATTTCTCCAAGTTTATCTAAAATTTCTAAGAAAATTCCTTGATAAGAAAATTGGACGACGACCATTCCATTTTCCTTTTTTTCTATCACTTCTGCTTGTAATAAATCGTTACCAAAAGAGATTTTTGTTCCTACATGTAAACGTTTAAAAGGACGAGATAAACATTCCCAAGAATCTTGCCCTAACTCTTTTAAAAGAAGAAGTTCTATTGTTGCATGGGTATCGATTTTTAAACCGATTAAACGAGCAGGAATCACTTTGGTATTATTTAAAACGACTATATCATCTTTATTTAATTCTTCTAGAATATCTGTAAAATGTTTGTGTTCAATTTCTCCGGTTGTTTTATCCATCACCATAAGGCGTGAAGAAGAACGATTCTTTAAAGGCGTTTGAGCAATTAACTCTTCAGGTAGTTCATAATCAAATTCTTCGGTACTCATTTAATTCATCTTCTTTCTTTACAAATTTATAAGACCAATCTAGTACTTCTCCCTCATATTTTGGATAGTAGTCAAAAAGAAAAAGGGAAAAACGATTTTCATTTTGCATTGTTTTAATAAGTTCAGATTGTTCGCTTGATAATAAGCGATGATCATAAACAATCGTAGTTTCTTTGCTTTTTTCATCATAATCAAATCGTAATAATGGATAGTAGTGCATTAAAATTTCTGCCATATCTGTATTTTCTTGATCAACAGGCAGTATTTTTTGACATAAATCTCTATCTTGAATTAGACCTAAATTTAAAATCGTTCGTGCAAGTTCTCTATGACCTCCACATTTTGGTACGATTTGTTTTAAATCTTTTGTAATAAAGCAAGGTTTAAAATCTTTATCTATTGCAAACGGTTTGATACTTAAATCTTGATCACTTACAAACGTCATAACATCTTTTCCAAAATTATAGGGAATATAATCCTCTAAACCTTTAGAATATTTTTTTAGTTCATAACATCTATTTTCTAAATTACCCATTAATAAAAAATTTGGTCTTAGACTAATATTAAATAATTGATACCCTAAATAACCAAAAACAAAATCAAAATAGGGAGAAAAATACGTATAGTCTTTACTGAAATTTTCAAATTCTTCCAAATTTTTTTCACTTATAGAACAATACTCTTTACAAATTTCTTGACATTTTTCTTCTATTTCATAATAAGGACAATTAATTTTACTACCATTAGGAGCAAGTATTTCTGCAATCATTTTCTAATCTCCTTTTACTTTTTTTTACATCTAGATACACCAATAGAAAATAAGTCTTGAATACTTTGATAGGCTTCTTCAAAGTTATCCATTGCTAATTTTAAAACATGAATTGATGTATTTTCTAATTCCTTACACAAATCAAAATAAATTTTTTGTTGATTGGCACTATTTTCAATACTAAAGGCTTGATAATTATGATGGGATTCTCTTTCTAATCTTTTTCGATATAATTCAATATTTTTTAAATATAAAACAATAAAATAGATTTCATAATCTAAATTTTGTAATTGTTGAGTTAAAGACTCATAAACATCTGTAAAAGAATATTCTTTATATCCTAAACGAGCATAGACTTCTTCGGTAAAGAAAGTTCTATCAAAAATCATATTCATAGGAATAGTTTGCATTACTTTTAAATACTCTATTAAAGCATTATACATTTTTATACTATACTCTTTACCGGTTTTTGTTTTATCACTTTGACCAGACAAACGATACAAATTAGAAGATGAAATATTTTCACGTAAGTAATTGGTTAAAGTTGTTTTTCCTGTTCCTTGCGGTCCTTCCACAATTATTAATTTCTTTTTTTCCATATCTTATCCCCCACTTCTAAATTTAAAACAAAGATTCATTATGGCTAATTTGTAAATGATTATAGGCTTTATCAGTAGCAACACGTCCACGTGGTGTTCTTTTAATAAATCCTTCTTGTAGTAAAAATGGTTCTACAACATCTTCAATGGTTGAGACTTCTTCTCCAATAGAAGTAGCAATTGTCTCAACTCCTACTGGCCCACCATTAAATTTAGTAATTAAACTAGTTAAGTATTCTATATCAATGGAATCCAAACCAAATTGGTCGACTTTCAAACGATCCAACGATTGAATCGTTTGGGCTTTTGTAATACGGCTTTCTCCTTCTACTAAAGCAAAATCTCGTACTCTTTTAAATAAACGATTCGCAATACGAGGCGTTTTTCTACATCTCTTACTTAATTCTTCCGCTGCATCCTCATCAATTGGCATATCAAGAACACGACTGGTTCTTTTAATAATACGTTGTAATTCATCTGACTTATAATACTCCAACTTCGAAATAATTCCAAAACGGTCTCGTAAAGGAGAGGATATATCTCCCGCACGAGTGGTTGCCCCTACCAAAGTAAAGGGTGGCAAATCAATTTTAATGTTTTTACTTTTCCCTTCTGTGCCAATCACCAAATCAATTTCAAAGTCTTCCATGGCTGGATACAAAACTTCTTCAATAAATTTTGGCATACGATGAATTTCATCGATAAACAAAACATCTCCCGGTTCAAGTGTCGATAAAACAGCTGCTAAATCTCCAGTTTTTTCTATAGATGGACCACTTGCGGTTTTTATGTTGCTTCCAAGTTCATTCGCTATAATATGAGCAAGAGTTGTTTTCCCAAGTCCCGGAGGGCCATAAAGTAAAACGTGGTCAAGTGGTTCTTCACGCATTAACGCGGCTTTAATAAACACACGTAAATTTTCTTTGATTTCTGTTTGCCCCACATACTCGTCTAAACTTTGAGGACGTATATTTTTTTCAAAAACATCTTCTTCTTTTTCTTCGGCATCAATAATTCTATCTTTCATAAATACTCCTTTCTATTTTAATAATAACTGTAAAGCTTCTTTAATTTGGTCTTCTACTTTTTCACTCGTTATCTTCGGAAGAACTCGTTTAATATCTGCACTTTTATAGCCTAGGCTTTCTAAGGCTTCTACCACTTCTTCAAAACCAACAGAAGAGGTACTTTCATCCTTCACAAGTTTTCCTTTTAAATCTAGTATAATTTGTCTTGCTACTTTTTCTCCTACTTTAGGAAATTTGGTTAAATATAAAATGTTTTCACGATCAATCGCATCAATAATACCCTTGACACTACCTAGTGCGAACATAGGTAAAGCTAGTTTAGGGCCAACTCCTTTTACACTAATCAGTCTTAAAAACAATTCTTTTTCTTCCATTGAATTAAAGCCATATAAAGAAAATTCATCTTCTTTAATATACGTATACAAAAATACTTGTTTTTCTTCTCCTATTTGATAACTAAAAGGATTGGCAACAAAAATTTGATAGCCTATTCCATTATTTTCAATTGTAATATAGTTTTTTTCTGTTTCAGCAATTGTTCCTTTTATAAAACTAAACATTCTAACCACCTAAAAATATTTTAGCATACAAGCGTACTACAAACAAGAAAAAAAGCCTACAAAAATGTAAGCCTTATTCATTTTTTAAAAGTATTTTTTTCTCTACATTTAGGTTTGTTTGTCTGATTTGATTTTCAACTGTTTCTAAATACTTTTCTAGTGTTATTGATGGATCAACGACTATTTCTTGAATTAAATTTACTAAAGCAGCATCCGAAATACTATCTTGATATTTAGAATGCAAAACTTTATAAAGTTTTGCTTGTATTAAATTTAATTTTACTTTATTCATAATTGTTAATAAGCTTTGAACGTCAGAGTCCCATTGAAACCAAATGGATAAATCTTTATTTAATTTCTTTAAAGCACTTTTTCTTATTATTTCTACTTCATTTTCCGAAATATTTAGTTTTTGGGCAAGTTTTTTTATCACTACATCTTGATTTTTATCCGTACTATAATATAATTTAAGAACAAGGTATTCTTGTTTCTTTAATACTACTTGATTTTTATTTAAAGAATTTTGATAATTATTTGCTAAACGAATCAAATTTGTTAATGCACTTTTATGCATTTGATAAAAATTGGGCGTACTTTTAGCAACGGTTTTAAAATTATATTCATTTAATTGGTACCCATAGCATAAATAAAGTGCACTTTTTTGGCGATAGGAAAGTTTTTCTATTAAATCAATCCATTTACCAAAAGAAATATTTGGGTATCTTCTTTGAACTTCAAATAAACGATTTTTTATTGTATTTGCTGCAAGCGAAGAATTAAAAGTACTTGTTGGTTTCATCATTTGTTGAACCATTAAATCATTTTCTTTACTTGTTTCATGATAATAATCTTCAAATAAATATCTATAGTTAGGTTGCCCTATTTTACGTAAGACTTTTGCTTCAAGTTGGCGTATTCTTTCACGAGTAACATTGAAATTTTTACTAACTTCTTCTAATGTTTTTGTCTCTCCATCATCCCACCCAAAACGTAATTTTAAAATTAAAACTTCTCTTTCAGGTAAAGTTGAAAATATATTTTCAAAAATAGCTCTTAAATCCTTATTTTGAGCATTTTCTTCGGGAGTTATAAATTTATCATCTGCAATATAATCGGAAAGTACAAAATCTTCATCTTCACCAATCGGTGTTTCTAATGAAATCAAATCTTGACTATTCTCTAAACAATATTGTACTTCCTTTTCAGACATATTTAAATACTCTGCCAATTCTTTTATTGTTGGTTCTTTTCCAGATTCTGTCCATATTTTTTTATATGCTCTATTAATTTTGTTTCTTCTTTCCACTAGATAAACGGGAATATATATTGTTCTTGTTTGATTTGCTAAAGCACGCGTAATGGTTTGACGAATCCACCAAGGAGCATAACTACTAAATTTAAATCCCATCTTATAATCAAATTTATCGACGGCTTTCATAAGGCCAAGATTTCCTTCTTGAATTAAATCTAAGAATGAAAAGCCTCTTCCTACATAACGTTTTGCAACATTTACCACTAAACGTAAGTTGGATTTTGCTAAAATATTTTTGGCCGTTTCATCTCCGGCTTCTATACGCTTACTAAGCTCTATTTCTTCTTCCGCTGTAAGGACTGGATATTGGATAATATCTTTTATATATAAATGAACTGGATCTAAACTACTACTATTCTCATATTCCTTTTCCATTTGTTCAAATTCGTTATTTAAGTCTTCTTCCTCTTCTTCAATTTCTTTTAGGGCTTCTTCATTTGGTTCAAATAAGGAATTTTCTTCCGCGTAAAGATCACAAATACGCTTAAAATTTTGATCATTATGATGAATATTTTCTAGATTTTTTTCTGTTATATTTTTTGTATTTTTAACAAAGCTATCTAAAATTTTTTGAAAGATATCTAGTTCTAATAAACCTTGTACTTCTGCATCGGTTAATGTATAATCTAATTTTCTTAAAAACGCAAAAAAAGAACTTATCTTTTCTATTAAGGTTTGACTGTTTAATTTTGGATTGATATTCATATGATCAATATAATTTTGCATAACCTCAAGATTCATATTTTCATGTAAGTAATTATAGATATATTGTTGTAATGTTGTTTGAAAATTTTCGGATTCTTTGGCTTTATTAAAAAGGGTTACAAATAAAGCATCAGGTATATTTGCAAATTTATATTTATTTTTATATTTTAGTTGTTCCTCACTTAACATAGTATCCCCTCGCTCGAGGATTTATTATAGGCATAATTACTAAAAAATGCAAGTAAAATCGTTGAAAAAAACAAAAAGGACTGATGTAAAATCAATCCTTACCACGATACTTTTACTATCCTTGATACGTTACATCCGATCTCGTATCAGCAAAACTATTATTTTTAACAACGGAAAAATACTTATCACTTTGTCCTTTTAGATGGAAAATAATATGATAACCTGAGACATATTCTCCAAATTCCATACCAGAATATTTTTTTATTTCAAACGTACAATTTGTCGTATCTATCTTATAATCAGTATCTTTAAAACTACAAGTATTATCTGTATTTAAAGTAATATCAACAAAACTATTTTTATATCGACCATATTTTAATGTATACTTTCCAGCTTGAATTCCTTTATTTCGTTTTTCTTCTTCCTCTTTTTGTTTTTGTTCTTCTTCAGCCTTTTTCTTTTCATCCAACTTGTTTTGAATTTCCGTTTTACTTTCTTCTGTTACGGTATTCATTGGTTTCGTTTCTGTTAAATTTTGTACTGTTTTTAATAACTCTTTTTCTGTTATTTTATTATTAAAAGATTGTTCTTCTAATTGTAAATCCATTTCTATAAATTTTTCACTATATTCTTCATTATTATATTTCTCTAAATCAACATCTTCTTCACTTTCTTTATTATCACTTATAAAGAGTAAAGAAACAGGTTCTTCTGAATCCTCATCTATATAATATAAGGCATATTTATACGTATTGTCTTCTATATCATACAATAGTTTTAATTCGGTTTTGTCACTACAAGTTGCTTGGGAATTTACTTTATTATCGTTATCTATATAATAGTAAGCCATATTATAGACACAAGAATCGTTTTCCGTACTTTCTAATCTATTTTCGTTTTTTATGATAAGAACAGGGTTCTTAAAATCATCTAATTGAATAAAAGAAATAGCATAGCTTTCATATTTGTATAAAAAGGAATGTAAGCCCTTTTCTATATCTTGGTCAATAATTTCAGCTTTTAAAAATTCTTCATATTTTTTGGCCCAATCATTTTTTAATTCTATTTTTCCACAACCAGTTAAACCCAATACCATTATTCCCATTAATAATAAATGATGCATTTTCTTTTTCATTCTTCTTTTCCTCTTTTCTAACCCAATTATACCCCTCCCTTAACATAAATGTCAAACAAGAAAAAATACTAGTAAAACTAGTAAATTTGCTTTAATTCAAGTGTTATTTTAGGAAAAAATCAAGTAAAACAGGTGCTAGAATGATCAGGAGCATAATTGGAATAAAGAATAGTACAGATAAAATACTCATTTTCATCGGTAACTTGGCGATTTCTCCCTTAATTTCTAGAAGTTTTTTATCACGTAAATACTCAAGTTGATTCTTTAAACTCTCAACGATATTGTTTCCAAAAATACTAGATTCTGTTAAGTTTAAGAGAATCGTATTAATGGCATCACTTGGAATACGTTCTTTCATTAAAACTAAACTTTCCGAAAAACTTTTTCCTAACGAAACATCAGAAAGTGTTTTTTGAAATTCTATCGATAACTCACTATCAATATTTTTTGTTGTCAATTCAAGTGCTCCTTTTAAATAAGGATTTGTTTCTAAAGTAAGACTTAAGATTTCAAAAAAGAATATGGCTTCTTCTTCTAGTTTTTTTGTACGTTTTAAAATGCGTTCATCAAGTAGTATTTTTTCACTTCCATAGTAGAAAACGACAACAAGGATTGGTGCTAGAATGGCTCCGTGTTTACTAAAGATTAAGAAAAGAACAAAGATAAGTACAGAAACAATCAAGCGAAAATGTAGGAACGTATACGTATCAAGCGTATTAAATGGTCCTAAATACGTTATTTTTTGGTTAATTCTTTCTATCGTTTTTTTAGGATAGATATGATGGGCAATTGTATGTTTTTTCATTACATCTTCACCTCTAATATCTTCCTAATAATGCCAATATAGCAAAAATATAGAATGAGTATAAAACTAAAGACTACTAAACCGATAAAAGAGTTAAAAAACGGTGCAAAATAGTTGGGATTTACGATAAAAATAAACGTTGTAAATAGAAGTGGTAACACAACTAAAACACGATAGACAAACACACTGGCTGCTGTCATACTTTTTAACTCATCACGCATTCTTTTCTTGCTATAAAAAGATTTTTCGATTGTTTCAAACACTTTAATAATATTTCCCCCTGTTTTATCTAGTAAAGTTAAGGAAGAAGCAATGTATTTGGCATCTTCTAGTTTTACTCGTTCATAAAAACGATTAAAAACAACATCCAAACTAAGCCCATAGGTCATATCCATATAGATTTTTTTAAATTCTAAAGAAATAGGTCCATCTAGTTCATTTTTGACCGTCACAATGGCTTGCATAATATTCTTACCGGATTTAAAACTATTATTCATAATCATAATCGCTTTTACTAAATCATTTTCAATATTTCTTCTTTTCTTTTGAAATTGCATCCATAACACAAAATCGTATAGGAAAAATCCAATTAGAAAACTAAGAAGACTAGAAACGGGAGAAAGCGTTTTTGTTTTTAGAAAAGACGTTATTAAACTTAAGAATAGAAAAATAGCACCAACAAACAACTTCACTGCTATATATTCCATTGGTTCTTTATCTTCTTTTTCTTCATAACTAATGTACTTTAAATAGTGATTGGCATATTTCCTTAAAAAACCAAATTTCATCAAAATATGACTAAATTTCGTAATAAAAATAGAAATTCCATCTATAATAGTATCTAAAAAGGAAAGAAATTCATCATTACTTGCATGCATACTAAAATCTTCAAAACGTTTTTCTAAACGAGCGTTTTGTAAGGCATTATAAATAAGCACAACCAAAAGGATGGCACCAACTAGTGCAGCTACTAAAAGTAATAGAATTGGTAGGGTCATACTTTTCATAAACTTCTTTCCTTTCTTTTTTATTTTTTACTAAAAATATCCTCTAAATCGTAAATACCACGAGAAGTCATTTTCTTATAGACTTTTGGTATAAAGTTATGAAGAATAAATTCTCCATCGACTTCTCCACTTTCGGTAAGTCCAATTTGTTTAAAACTAAAGATTTCTTTTAGTTTAATACGGTCTTCTTCAAAACCTTCAATTTCACAAATGGATGTTATTTTTCTTTTTCCGTCATTCATTCGATCGATATTGACAACAATATCAATAGCACTTGTGATATATTCACGAATAGCTTTAATAGGGATATCTAAACCACTCATTAAAACCATGGTTTCCAAACGATTTAAAGCATCAATAGGGCCATTTGCATGTAACGTAGTTAAAGACCCATCATGTCCAGTATTCATGGCTTGTAGCATATCGAAGGCTTCTTTCCCACGAACTTCACCTACAATAATGCGGTCAGGTCGCATACGAAGAGAATTTCTAACTAAATCTCGTATGGTAATTTCTCCGTCTTTATCGTAATTTGTAACTCTTGTTTCTAGAGAAATAACGTGTTTTTGATGAAGCCTTAATTCTGCTGCATCCTCAATCGTAATAATACGTTCTTCTGGACGAATAAAACCACTTAAAATATTCAAAAGGGTTGTTTTACCACTACCAGTACCTCCGCAAACAATAATGTTTAGTTTACTTTTAACAGAGGCTTCTAAAAAACGAGCCATATACGGTGTTAACGAACCAATACGAATTAAATCTTCTATACTTTGCATCGTTTCTTTAAACTTACGAATCGTAATCACAGGTCCTTTTGTCGATAAAGGAGGTATCACCGCATTAATACGAGATCCATCTAGTAATCTTGAATCCACCATTGGATTTGCAGCATCAATCGTTCTTCCAAGAGGTTCGATTAAACGTTCAATCGTTCTTACAATGTGTTCATCATTAATGAATGAGATACTTTCATCCTTTATTAGACGTCCATCGATTTCAATATAGATTTCGTTTGGACTATTCACCATAATCTCGGTAATATTTTTATCTTCTAATACTTCTGTTAAAGGCCCATAGCCATTAATTTCATTATCAATTAAGTTGAACAAATGACTTCTTTCTAAGTTCGTTAAGTCATGTCCTTCAATGGCATTTTCAATTTCTTCATTGATAAATTCATTTAATACTTTATCTTCTGGAATTTCTTTATCGATTAAATTTTCAACAATGGTTGTTCTTAAATCATCAAGTAACTTTTTATCTGGAAATATTTCATAATCCGAAATACTTCCCATTTTTGGGGCTTTTCTTTCAATGTTAAAAGCATCAATTAAACTAGTCTTGCTCATTTGTTTCCCCCTCTTCCTTTTGTACTTTATCTTTATCTTTTTCTAATAAATCTAGGGCAATCGTCATAAACGTTTCATAGTCTTTATTAAACGTAGAAGCCATTTTATTTTGTAACGTAATAATTTCACCATTCATCACATAATCATCCATATTTTTAATATAAAAATTAGAAGATAGTGTATAATCAATATTGGCTTTTATAATGCTTTTAATATCAAAGATAGAAAAATAATCTTTATAAGGATCACGACTATTATTAAGAAGTATCTTATAGTTTGTAATATCAGAATCTTTAAAAATACTCATTAAGGATTTCATATTTTTTAAATCGAGTGGATCATTTGATAAAACAAATAGAATCGTATCTACTTTATCAAGCGTTACAATATTGATTTCACTTAAAACATGATGCGTATCAATTAAAACGACATCGTAGTTGGATTCGGCTTTATCAATTAAAATATCAATATATTTAGAATCAATCTTATTACATTGGCGAGGGTCTTTAGGACAAGGTAAAATATCAATAAAATCATCATACTTGGTTGTATAATTTTTAAATTCTTCATAACGATTGTTATTGACATCATCAACAAAATTAAAGATTGTTTTTTCAAAAGGACGATTTAAAGCCATACTAATACCACCACTAGATAAATCTAAATCAATTAGTAAGACTTTCTTTTCTAAATGTTCAAATATACCTGCTAAATTAATGGTGGTAATGGTTTTTCCAACTCCACCTTTAGAAGAAAAGATGCATATTGATTTTCCTTTTGTCTTTGACATAACAAATCCCTCTATTCTTTTACTATTCTTTCATCTTGATTGATACTCATTGTACTTTTTATTTTATACGTGTTTAGACCAATGATTTTTCCAAAAATACTTTCTTTTTCATACGTAATTTGTAAACGTATTTTATTTTCTTTCCGTTCCAATTCCATATTGGTACAAGGTATTTCATTTTCTTCTAGTAACTTTGTTAAACGTTCTTCATAATTTTCTTCTTCTTTATCCTTATACGTTGTTTTTAAAACCGTTCTTAATGTACTATCGAGTTTTGTTTTTTCTTTTAGAATCATTCCCGTATCAATAACGAAAGCCATTAATAGAAGTAACAGGGGTAATAAAAGTACAAATAGAATTAATGTTTGACCTTTGTTATTCATTATAAATCACTCTTTTTACTTTCGCTTCATAAGGATTTTTTAGGATTAAATTTAATCCCGGTGTTATAATATCTACTTCCTTTTTTAAAAAAATATTGGTTGTTTTTTCTTCTTCTTGAATTTCTAGCGTAATAGAATCTGTTTTTAGATTTAAATCGTTTTCGATTATCTCTAAAGAACTATTTTCTTTATACAGTGTAACCACATCATCCATACGACTTTCTAAGTTGTTGGAAACCGACCATATTTTTCCAAAATCAATGATGGCAAATATCATAAAAATAAAGATGGGTAAAAGGATGACAAACTCAACTAAAGCCTGCCCATCGCGTTTTTTTAGCATCACATCACTACCCCTCTATTATCAAAAATTATTATATCATAAAAAAACGTAAGTGCAAAGTATTTACGTTTCTTTTTCTTGGCATATGCCCTCTCCAGGTTTTGACCCTGCAACATACTCTTGGTCCACTAACGGACAAGAAGTTTTTGTAATTGCATCTTTTAAATAGCCCCCAAAATAACTTACTAAAGCAACAGCAATGACACTAATTAAAGCAACAATTAATACATATTCCACTAACGTTTGACCATGTTTATTTCGTAGCATCTTACCACCTACTCTTACCATAAATATATAAGAAAAAAGAGGTAAAGTCAAATCTTTTATGTTATTTTAAAACTCTTCCTCTTTTCATTGAATCCGTATCATCTATAAACAATTTTGAATATTCTTCTTTATAAGTTGTTGCTAATTCAACTCCAGATAGTATTTCACCATGAAATAGATTTCTTATTATAGGATTTTGTAATTCAAAATGTGCTTGTATCGTATCATGATCCGTTATGGAAAGTAAACTTAAATGTAGTTTTTCGGCTTTCGTTAAAAGTTCTTCTACACTAGAACTTCCATCAGAATATAAAGTATGCGTATGAAGATCAATCATACAAAAACCTTCTTTCATTTTTCTTCTATTTCAAAATTTAATAATTCTTTTTAACGATATCCATGGAGAATCACCTATACGTATTATAGCATATTTTTTTAATTTTTTTGTTATTGCTAATCATTTAGCACTTTCATTATTTCTATTAGGTAGTAATTCTAATTTTAAAGATTTATTTTTAGAAAAAGGAACACGAAAACTATTTTCTTCTAATTCAGAAAAATCTTGTTGTCCCATAGCCAATTGATTCGATAAATAATTGCGATATTTTATAAGTTCATGATAAGTAGCAGTATCAAGAAACTCTTGAAAGGAAATACTTTTTTCTTTATTTTGTTTGTTTACTATCGAATAAGTATGAGCAGCTAACAAAGAATCCTCTTTTTTTAATTCTTCTTTTAATATATCTTTCTTTGCTTCTTCACGTGGTAAAAATTTTTTAATAACATTATTAATTCTAATATAATTGTATCTTTGTAACATAATACAATATATATTTATCATAGCCAAAAAAAGACTAATAATTGTTGCCATTAATGATACAGTACCTTTAATAATTTCTAAAAAATATGGTATACAAACGAACAAAGCCAATGAATGGATTCCAACATTAAACAATAAGCACTTTTTAAAATCTTGTAAATCTTGAAGACCATTTCCCTTTTTCATAATATAATTATTAGGAGTTTTATAAATTAAACGATAGCGTTCTTCTTTTGTCATATCCAAAGAAAATGGTATAAATAGAACATAAAAAAATTTAAAAGCTGCTTTTCTAAACGTTTTAATTCCTAGTAATTCATAAATCTTTAATTCAATATTCTTATCTTTTTTATTCATCTTTACACTTCCCATTAGTTTTTTTAAGTTTTACAAAGTAAATCAGTATATCCTATTATACTGATTTTCATTTAATTTTCAATAAAAATATAAAAAGAATTAGTCTAGCACTAATCCTTATAAACACTATCAATACCAAAGTATTCCTCTAAAGTTAACCAATCCCCGTTGTTATAAAGTTTGGTTGCTAGTTCCTCTCCAACATAACGGAAATGCCATGATTCATATTTAAATCCCGTAATATCTTGTTTTCCATTTGGATATCTTAAAATAAACCCATATTTATAACAATTATCACTTAACCAATTGGCTTCCGGTGTTCCAATAAATTTATCACTAACTTCATTGACATCAAAAGTAAACCCTGATTGGTGTTCAGAATATCCAGGCCTTGCAGAATACGTATCTGCTGCTTCTTTTCCATCTCTTGCTACATAATTATTATAAAGCGTCACTTGTTTTTGATAAGACCTCCAACCACTTGCAATATAGATATTTAAGCCATCAAGTAAAGCAGCAGATTGTAATTTTTTAAATGCCGTTGTTGTTTCGTTTGTAAGACCACTACCGAATGTTGAAGGTAATCCATAACTTTTATTTACAATTAATGTGCCATCAATATAGGTTGCACCATCCTTTACAACTCCTTGAAATCCTTTCGAAGTTGTAAAATACGTTTCATTACTAGAAGAAGAACTTAATACTTTTAAGGTAAATTCCTCTTTTGTGCTATTGCCACTCGAATCTTTTGCTATATAGTATAACGTGTATTCTCCCACTTTATTAATGTCATATTCTCCTTCGACTGCAACAGAAATTTCTTCATTTGAATTATCGTGTACTTCAACGCCTTTTGTTAAATCAATTTCTTTTCCTTTCGTTGTTGTAATCGTATTTTGATACTTAATTGTTGGACTTTCTTTATCAACTACGTTTACTTTTACCTTATATTTTTTGGTAAGTCCATAAAACGTTTTAAAAGAAACAATTACTTCTTTTTCACCTAAAGATGAAGTATCAATGCGTTCATTTTCTGTTAAATGTTTCCCATTTAATACTTTAGAAACAATATCTTTTTGATAACTCTCTCGATTCAAAGATAATTCTAACTCTTTTTTAAACTTTATTTTTGAAGAGTTCCATAGTAAAAAGACGAAAAGAACGAATAGTAAAAGACATAAAACTAATTTCAATTTCTTTTTCATAGCGACCTCTATTCTAGTTTTATTATAGAAGAAATAAAAAGAAATTGCTATTCTTTTAGAACCAATTTGACAGTTTTATGATATGATGTATTAGGTGATACTTTTGAAACTACAATTAGAAAAAAATTCGTTTGATATCAAAATAGCCACAAACTTTTCGGAACGTTTGATGGGATTTATGGGTAAAACGAATATCCATTCTGGTATTCTATTTCCAAAATGCAATAGTGTTCATACCTTCTTTATGAAAGAAGAAATTGATATAATCGGTTTAAATAGCGAAAATACAATTCTTTTTATAGAACGAAATTGTTCTAAAAATAAAATCATTAAAATCAACCATAGCATTAAAAAAACAAGTATTTTAGAATTACCTAAAAATACTAGTTTTTCTTTACATGTTGGAGATACAATTCATTTTATTCAACCATAAACTCTTCTTAAATAATATTCTTGATTTTCAATAATAAGTAAAAGAAATTCTTTTTCGTTTAATCGAAGGAAGGCTTCTTTATTTAAACTGGGCATAACTTCAAAATATAAAGGAACTTGTGCATTTAAAAGTTCTTTTTTTATATATAAACAATCTCCTACACTAGGTTTCTTTTTAAGACCATAAAAGTCCATATTTAAAATATGCATTTCATTTTCGATATCACGAATGGAATAGTTGTAATCTTCTACCTTTTCTATCACACATTTTATCATCTTGTTCTTTCCTCCTTTTCCACCATTTCTATTTTTCCTTTGTATTTAGGGTGTTGTTGAATAAGCATTTCATAAACACGTTCATCATTTGGAATACGAATTTTTACTAAATTATGATTATTTGGCATAAAAAGGTCTCCAATTATTTCTATACTTTCTAAATTCAAATTTATTACTGAATTATTTTTTGCCAAAAACCAAGAACCTATTTCCACTAGATTATCTAAGTTTAAATGGATTAAAACATTATTATAAAACATAAAACAATGGCCTATTGATCTAACATTTGGTAAATTTAATTTTGATAATTTAGTATCGCTAAATAAAAAACTATTTCCTATTTTTTTAACATTTGGTAAATTAAGATAAGTTAAAGAATAATTAGCTTCTAAAAAATGATCTCCTATTTCTTCTACATAAGGATTATCCAAACCAATTAGTCTATTTTCATTATCTATTTCTAAAGTTACTAAACCTTTCATGGTTTCTAATTTAACTATTTTACTATTCGTTTTAGCCTATACATTAATTCTTTTGATAGGATTGTCTTGAAACATTTCTAGAAAACTATCATTATCATATCCATAATTAGATATTGTATTTTCCTTCATATCAATAACAAAATAATCTGCTAAAATATAACGTTCTTTTGGTAATCGTATTGGTTCATGTTGTTTTAAAATAATATTATTTGGGCAAAAATAGTCAGCATTGATTTCATAATTGTATTTGTAGTATTTACCTTTACTATCTTGTACGTATGATGGTATTTCAAATTGATTCACAAAACTTTGCTCTAAACCATAATGTTTGACAAAACTATCAGTTAAGCCTTCTATAATATTATCTAAATTATTGGAAAAAGTAGAATCACAATAATCAACTGTATGATTATATCGATTCTTAATGGATAAAATATGATAGGGATTACGATCGAATTGAATACTAATAACACTTGTTCCATATAAGTCCTGTCTTTGTGGTTTTTTAAAATCTTCTCGTTTAATTGTATCTACATTTTTCTTTACCGCAAAGAAAACATGACATTTTTTTAAACGATTTTCGTTTTTTCTAAATGTACAAAGTTCTTCCCTTGGAGCATAGTATTTTTTAAAACTTTGAATATCCTCTTCACTTTTACATTCATATAAGTCATAACCAGCTTCGCTTAGTAATTCTTGTGGTGTTTTTATATTCGAATTGGTTTTTTCTTCTCGTTTTTGATCAAATTGCTTGTAAATAAAATCTTTAAAAGCCATTTCCAAATCCTCTTGTTGCAAATCTTTATATAAAAATTTAGAAGGTTCAAACCATTTTAATAACAAATTAGCTAAAACACCCTCTTGTTCTAAAATGGTTGGAAATTCCTCACGACAAAAGTGAGCCATTTCTTCTCCATACTTTTTCTTAATCATTTTTAAATCAGAATCCATAAGCCATACCTCGTTTTTTACTCTTTAAATTCAAAGATATAATCTAGAATTTGCACTTCATCACCACGTTTTGCACCCATTCGTTCTAGTTCGTCTTCAACGCCCATTCCTTTTAACTTACGAGCAAAACGTAAAACAGCTTCATCCTCGGTAAAACGGGTCATACGAAATAAATCTTCGATTTCTTTTCCTTCAATTACCCAAACGCCATTATCATTACGAATGGTATAAGGTTTTTCATTTTGAAATTTATAGACAATATAACTTTCGTATTCTTTTTCATCAAATAAATCTTCTTCGGTAATTGTATCTAACAAATCCGCAATTTTTTCTAAACAATCTTCTAAACCAATATTGTTAATTGCACTTACTTTGAAGACTGGAATATCCGGATATTTTTTTTTGAATTTTTTTAAGTTTTCTTCTGCCCCTTCTAAATCCATTTTATTCGCAATCACAACTTCTTTTTTTCTTTTTAATTTTTCGCTATAAGCTTCTATTTCATGGCGAATGGCTTCATAGTCTTCTATAGGATCTCTTCCTTCAAAAGAACCCATATCAATAACGTGAGCAAGGACTTTCGTACGCATAGCATGACGTAAGAATTGATGCCCTAAACCAACACCTTTGCTTGCTCCTTCAATTAAACCGGGTAAATCAGCCATCACAAATTTACGACCATCTTTTAAATTAACGACTCCTAGATTAGGATTTAACGTAGTAAAATGATAACTCGCAATTTTAGGTTTTGCAGAACTAATTAGACTCAGAATGGTACTTTTTCCAACACTTGGCATACCAATTAATCCAACATCTGCCATAACTTTTAATTCACATTTAATTACTCTTTCTTCCCCAGGAGCCCCAAGTTCACTAAATTTAGGAGCAGGTTCGTTATGGGTCGCAAATGCTTTATTTCCACGTCCTCCACGGCCTCCTTTAGCAACAACAAACGTTTCTTTATCTTTCGTTAAATCTGCAAGAACTAAATTAGTATCCGCATCATAAATCGTTGTTCCTTCAGGTACTTTTAAAATGATATCACTTGCATTTGCTCCATGGCGATTTGACCCACTTCCATTAATTCCTTTATCAGCTTTAATCACTTTTTTATAACGTAAATCTACTAATGTTTTAAGACCCTTATCGACTTCTAAAATGATGTCTCCACCTTTTCCACCATTTCCACCATCCGGTCCACCCATAGGAACATATTTTTCACGACGAAAAGAAGTACAGCCATCTCCACCTTTACCAGCAATTACTTTAATAATGGTTTCATCTATAAACATAAGCATCCCTCTTTGCTAGTTATAGTTTACCATAAACGCATTAAAAAAAGAAGTTTTAGTGTATAGAATTTGTTAGTGCAATCTTCTTTTCTAATACACTTTCAAATTCTTTTGGTGTTAATTCTAACCCTAATTGTAAACGTTCTTCAAAAGGAATTTGTACACTTTCTATTTCTTCTTTTATTTGATTCATTTCTTGTTTTGAACATATCTTTTCTAAATAATACAAGGTTGGACTTTTATGGGTACGCCAAAACGTATAAAATTCATATTCTTTTAATTTCCAAAAATTTTCAAACTCTTTTAAACCCATATATTTTGCTAGTTCACTAGCCATTTGATAGGAATAAAGAAAAGCAAGTCTTTCACTTAAATCAAAAAGATAATAATGGTTATAAATAGAATTTAAATATTTAGAAATAAATGTATCTTTCTTTTTGATTACGGGATTATTTGTCAGTTTAAATTTTTCTAAATATTTTGTTCTCTTAAAACATAATCTTAATAATTTTGCCCTTAAAGTATCTTCTTCCTCACTTATTTTTCTTTCTTTTACGTGATAAAGTTCATGTAAAAAGTGAGAAATAAAGTAGAAATTAGAAAGTAATGCACTTTGTTCTTGCTTTATATTTTCATACTGACTACAATTAATATTAATCGTTTTTGTAATTGGATTATAACTCATAAAGATTTCATTATTATTATTCCAACTTGTATGATAAAAATCAATATATTTTATATAGGAATATAAATCTTCTCTTTTGATAACAGCATTTACAAATTTTTCAAACATATCGTTTTTTTCAAGTATTTGCTTATAATCTGTTTCCATATATATACCTTCTTTTGCTTTACTAATTTACCACAAAAATTTAAAAAAGCAAAGAAAAAACTAGATTTTTCTAGTTTACATGGTTTTGGTACTTGTATTCTCTTCTATTCTTGTTTCAAATAGAAATTCATGTGCTTCTTCATATTTTGGTTGTAATTTCTTTTGTTGCTCTACTATAAAATCAAATTGATGTTTTATTTGATCAGAAATAGCAACCATATTACCATTGGCATCTAAATGTATAGGAGCGTCTTCTTCTTTTTCATAGGAAGAATGGTGCATAATGCTTAATTGATATTCCAATTCTTGATAAACTGTAATCGTACGAATTGCCTTTTTAATTTTATCAAAATCAGCTTCTTCCCATCTACCATTATATATAACATCTAAGTTTTCAAAAATAGAAGCCATAGTACTACCAAATAGTTTACTATCATGTTTGCCAAGATTCGCATGGAGATTTGGATTTGCATTTTCAAAAGATGTATATTCTTGATTTAAAGTTAAAATAGAATTTTTAAGTTCTTCATAATCTTCTTTAGATTTTAAACGATATTGTCCTTTGATAATCTCATATTTCTTAGCATTTAATTTTTTATTGCATTCTATAAATGCGTTCAATTCTTCACGATTTTCATAATTCATATTTTCCACATCCTAATCTTTATATTTAGCATCAACATAGTAAATAGGTCGATGCTCTTTATAATATTGTACTTCAAAATCGGTCATAATATTGGGTATATTTCGCTCATCATGATGTAAGTCTAAACTTACCTTATCAAAAGTATACCAAAACTCACTTAAATTTTCAAGAGAACTTGCAAAAAGTATTTTATTATCTGTTTTTAATATAATGTGCTTATTTTTTCTAAAAATACGATCATAGAGTTTTAAGTAGTTTAGAGAGGTAAATCGCTTCTTTTCATCTTGCTTTTTCGGCCATGGTTCTGAAAACGTTAAATAAATGGTATCAATTTCTTTACCAAAATACTCTACGATGTTATTTGCATCACTACAAATAATTTTTAAATTATTCAGTTTTTTGGTTCCAATGTTTTTAATAGCTGTTGCGGTTTGAGAAGGATCTAATTCTAAACCAATAAAATTTTTATTGGGGTACATTTTTGCCATTTCGATTATAAAGATTCCTCTTCCCATACCAAGTTCTAAACAAATAGGATTATTGTTTCCAAAAACACTAGACCAATTATTTTTATATTTTTCAGGATTTTGTATAACATAGGAACTATCTGCTAAAATTTCTCTAGCCCCTTTTACTACATTGTATCGCATATGCATACACCTCTATTTTATTCTATCAAAAAACATCTACAATGTCTATGAAACCTTCTTGTTTTCATGATTAGGAAAATAAAAAAGCACTTATTTTTTTAAGTACTTTTTGAAATTTTTAAATACAGCTTCATCATCTAATTCGGTTTCTGCAAGTTCTTCTAATAATTTCTTTTGTTTACGATTTAATTTGGTTGGTGTAACAACATTTAGTATGACAAACAAATCTCCTTTACGTAAAGAGTTTGGTACTTTAATTCCCTTCCCTTTTAATTTTAATTTATCTCCAGTTGATGCCCCAGCTTTTATTTCAAGAATAACATTATTTTCAAGCGTTGGTATTTCTTTTTTACAACCAAGAGCAGCTTCTGAAATGGTTAAAGGAACTTCTAAATAAATATCTTCATCGTGTCTTTCAAAGAAATCGTGTTTTTTGACATTGAATTCGATATAAATATCTCCATTTGGTCCACCATTTCTTCCGGCTTCTCCTTTACCACTAATACGTAGTTGGTATCCTGTATCAACACCTTCAGGGACACTGACAACAATTTCTTTATTTTGTTTTATAAAACCAGTTCCATGGCACTCATTACAAACATTTTCAAATGTCGTGCCAGATCCTCCACAATCCGGACAAGTGGTTTGAGTTTGAAAAATACCAAACATAGACTTTTGTTCCATAACAATGGTTCCACGTCCATTACATTTGGAACATTTCTTTTCATTGGAACCACCTTTACCACCACATTTTTGACAAGTCTCATTCAAATCAAGATGAATACTTTTTTTACAACCAAATACAGCTTCTTCGAATGTTAAGTTTAACGTAACCAAACGGTCTTTTCCTTTAGTTGGTGCATTTCCTCGATTTCGACCGCCGAAATTAAATCCAAAATTCGAACCAAATCCGGAACCGAAAGAAGAACCAAATAAGTCTTCAAAGATTTCACTTAAATCAATATCATTGATATCAAAGCCACTAAATCCTGCTCCACCATTTTCAAAAGCTGCATGACCAAATTGGTCATATTGACGACGTTTTTCTGGGTCAGATAAAATGGCATAGGCTTCTCCTATCTCTTTGAATTTTGCTTCGGCATCCGGTTCTTTATTGACATCAGGGTGGTATTGTTTTGCAAGACGACGAAAGGCTCTTTTAATCTCTTCATCACTTGCCGTTTTAGAAACCCCTAAAACCTCATAATAATCTTTTTTATTCATACATTCACCTCTAATCTTGATATAGTTTTGTTAATTCTTGAATTAAATCATCAAAATAAGTAAATGCCTCATTCAAAGTTTGTGGTTTGGACATATCAACTCCTGCTACTTTTAAGGATTCAATTGGAGTTTTTGTACATCCTAGTTTTAAAAATTCTAAATAATTCGTAACGGCATTTTCTTTTTGATTTAAAATATCCATAGCAATTTTTATCGCTGCTGCATAAGCAGTTGCATATTGATAAACATAAAAATTCATATAGAAATGAGGAATTCTCGCCCATTCATAACGAATCACATCATCAATGACAATATTTTTACCAAAATATTCTTTATTTAACTGATAATAAAGAGTACTTAATTCTTCATGTGTTAAAACAGTTCCTTCTTGGTCTTTTTCATGAATGGTGCGTTCAAATTCCGCAAACATCGTTTGACGATAAATGGTTGCTTTAAAATCTTGAATTAAATCATCAATTAAATACTTTTTCATCTCTTTATCCGTTGTATTTGCAATTAAATATTTACTTAATAAAATTTGATTGACTTGACTTGCAACTTCAGCAACAAAGATAGAATAAGCATAGTCTTGATACTTTTGATTTTTACAAGCGTAATAATAGTGCATAGCATGCCCAAGTTCATGAGCAAGAGTAGAAACATTATTTAAAGAGCCATCAAAGCTTAATAAAACATAAGGGTGCACACTATAGCAGGCAGTACAATACGCTCCATTTCTTTTTCCATCATTTGGTGGAAAATCAATCCATCCCTCTTCAAAAGATTTTTTTAAATCTTCAATATAAGTAGGTCCTAGAACGGATAAACTTTTTAATAATAAATCTTTTGCATCTTCTATCGTATACTTTTTTTGTACTTCTTTGGTAATCGGAGCAAACGTATCATAAATATGGAAAGAATTTAAATGTAGGGCTTGTTTTTTTAATTTCCAAAACTTAGATAAAGGCGCTATATTTTTTTTCACCGTTGTAATTAAATTCGTATAAATTTCTTCGGGAATATCTCTTCTATATAAAGAAGCGTTTAAGGCACTTTCATACCCACGTACACTTGCAATTTTATTATTATTTTTTACTTCACTCATTAATAAGGAAGCATAGGTATTTTTAAAATCACCATACGTTTTATATAATTGTTGAAAAGCACGTTTTCGAACAGAACGATTTGGAGATTCAATAAATTTACGATAACTTTTTTCAGTTAATTCTTCTTTTTTTCCATTTTCATCTTTAATAAATCCAAATTTTAAATCCGCATCGGATAGGACAGAATACACATCATCCGGTGTACTAAAACTTGCAGATAAATCGGATAGAATTTGTTCTTCTTTGTCTCCTAAAGTATGCTCTTTCAATTTGAAAATTTCTTTTAACAATCTTTCATACTCTTTTAATTTGGGATTTTCTTCTATATATTTTTCAATAAGAGAATACTCTTGTTTTAAGATTTCTGGCGTAATAAAAGACACAGCAGAAACATATTTTTCATTTAATTTTGCTACACGACCATAAAGGGTTTGATAATGTGTATCCGTAGTATCTTGGTCATTTTGAATATGTCCATAAATATAAAGTCTTTCTAAACGCTTGCTAACGTCCATATCGAGTGTTAATACCTCATACAAATTGTTAGCATTCTCTAAGATATGACCTTGGTATTTTTTATACTTAGGTAATTCTTGCTCTAAGGCTTTGAATTCGTTTTCAAAATCTTCTTCTATTGCAAATAAATCTTTTACATTCCATTTCATCTCATCAGAGTAATCTTTACGTTTTTTTGGCATAGTTTTTTTCTCCTTCTATATGAACCAAAAGGAAAGTTCTATTTTCCTAGAACTTTTCTTTATTTTTCTTCGTAGTTTGCTTCTTCAACGTCGTCTTTTTTATCGTCTTTTTCTTCTGGTTTTACTTCTTCTTGTTTATTTTGATTCTCTTTTGCGGCTTCTTCATAAACTTTGGTAGCAAGTTTCATAGCCACTTCATTTAAAGCATCGGTTTTCTTTTTGATGTCTTCAATATCATCTTTTTCTAAAGCTTCTTTTAGCTCTTTCATTTTGTCTTCGGCATCACTCTTGTCTTTTTCGTCTACTTTGTCTCCTAAATCACTGATGGCTTTTTCAGTAGCGAAAATCATAGAGTCTGCGTTGTTTCTGACATCTGCTTCTTCTTTTCGCTTTTCATCGGCTTCTTTATTGGCCTCGGCTTCTTTTACCATCTTATCAATTTCTTCTTCCGTTAGACTCGTTGAAGATTGAATCGTAATGGATTGTTCTTTATTGGTTCCTAAATCTTTTGCTGTAACATTAACGATACCATTCGCATCAATATCGAATTTAACTTCAATTTGTGGAATTCCTCTTGGTGCTGGTGGAATATTGGTAAGTTGGAAGTTTCCTAGAGTTTTATTATCCGCAGCCATTGGTCTTTCACCTTGTAGTACGTGAATATCAACAGCCGGTTGGTTATCTGCAGCGGTTGAGAACACTTGTGATTTACTTGTTGGAATAGTTGTATTTCTTGGAATTAGGACAGTACATACACCACCTAATGTTTCAATACCTAAAGATAATGGTGTAACATCAAGTAGTACGATATCTTCAACTTCTCCTGTTAATACACCACCTTGAATAGCAGCACCCATAGCAACAACTTCATCAGGATTTACACCTTTATGAGGTTCTTGACCAAGTTCTTTTTTTACTAATTCTTGAATGTATGGAATACGAGTAGAACCACCAACTAAAATAACTTGATTAATATCATTTTTCGATAACTTCGCATCTTTTAAAGCATTACGAACAGGTTCTAGAGTTGAATCAAATAAGTCACGACATAAGTCTTCGAATTTTGCTTTGGTTAAATTGATTTCTAAATGCACTGGTCCATCTTCTTTTTGAGAAATAAATGGTAAACTAATTTGGGTAGAAGTCATACCAGATAAGTCTTTTTTGGCTTTTTCAGCAGCATCTTTTAATCTTTGCATTGCCATTTTATCTTTTGATAAGTCAATGCCATCACTTTTCTTAAATTCTTCTACTAAGTAATCGATAATACGATTATCGAAGTCATCTCCACCTAAATGGTTATTACCACTGGTTGCTTTAACTTCGAAGATTCCATCACCGAGTTCTAGAATAGATACATCAAATGTACCTCCACCTAAGTCATAAACTAAAATGGTTTGTAATTTATCTTGTTTATCAAGACCATAAGCTAAAGCAGCAGCAGTAGGTTCATTGACAATTCTTTCTACTTCAAGTCCTGCAATTTTACCAGCATCTTTCGTTGCTTGACGTTGCGCATCATTAAAGTAAGCAGGAACTGTAATAACAGCCTTTGTAACTTTATCTCCTAAGAAACTTTCTGCGTCTTTTTTAAGTTTCATTAATATTTTTGCACTGATTTCTTGTGGAGTATATTTTTTACCATTAATCTCTACTTTTTCATCAGTACCCATTTTTCTTTTGATAGAAGAAACCGTATTTTTATTGGTAACGGCTTGACGTTTCGCGTTATCTCCTACAAGTTCTTCTCCATCTTCTTTAAAGGCAACAACACTTGGAGTTGTACGATTTCCTTCGCTATTTGCAATAACAACCGGTTTACCTCCCTCTAAGTATGCTACACATGAATTTGTTGTACCTAAATCGATACCTATAATTTTTGCCATAATTTATTCACCTTTCCTTTTCTTATTCACTTACCTTGACCATGGCAGGTCTTAGTAATTTATCTTTATACATATAGCCTTTTTGAAGGACTTCTATGACTTGATTTTTAGGAATACCTTCCTCTTTAGATGTTAAAACTGCATCCATAAAAGTAGGGTCAAATTCTTTTCCTAAACAATCAATTTCTTTGATTTCTTTTTGATTTAGTAAATTTACTAGATTTGCATAAATCATTTTGAAACCACTTAAGAATTTTGATAGTTCATCATTTAGATTTGTATCATCTAATTGAATCGCTCTTTCAAAATTATCAATGGTTGGAAGTAATTCTCTTGCGAGTTCTAAACCTTCATATTTTTGCAGTCTAGAAATTTCATCTTCTAACCTTTTTTTCATATTTTGAACATCTGCACTAATACGTAAGATTTTTTCATTGAGGGCCAAATTCTCATTTTTTAATTTTTCAATCTCTTTATTTGGCTTATTTTTCTTTGGTTTTTCTTGCTGCAACTTTTCTTGTTGTTCATCTTTTTTTACTTCTTCTTGTTCCATTTTTGCATCTCCTTTTATATAATCCCAAAATCTTTTAAGGACATTTGCCCTTCAATTTGGGTATTTTTCTTTTTTTTACGGCTTCGCTGATATTCTTCGGTCGGTTGTAATTTTTGTTCTTCCAAAAGTTCTCTTAAGACTTCAAAGTAGTACTTGATATCTTTTTTGACCCACTCATCAACCAGAGCAGGATTTTGACAATAGAACTTTTCTAAAGATTCTTTTTTGATACCGGTTAGATAAGGAATAGCCATTCCTCTTCTGATAATAAAACCTAATACCAACCCAGAATCACTTTGCCATAAATTCCATTGATTGTTGTTTCTATGGCTATAAACAAGAACATTTTTCTCGGCCTGTTTTGAAAACAAACGATTTAATTCCAGTTCATAGCAACCCCCTAATTTATTCATAACGATCCCCCTCATTTTCTAAATCATTTAAGGCTTTCTGTAAATAACTTAAAAGCCCAACGACACGATCATATTCCATTCGTTTTGGTCCAACAATGGCAATAGTTCCTTCTTCCCCATTTAATTTATAAGTACTTTTAATAATGGTAACATTTGGATCAAATTCAGTTTCTTCACCAATATAGATTTTAATATCCCCATTATTATCTTCTTCTTCAATTTTTCGAATGAAATCTTGATCTTCAAACTTACTTGCCAAACGCTTAATTTCATTGGCATCGTTGTATTCTGGTTCATCAAATATCATAGTTTTACCACCAAAATGTACATTGCCACGTTTATTTAGAAAATCATTAAAAGCATCTGCAAATATAGTATACACAGCTTCATACTGCTTAATTTGTCGACTTATAATCGGTTTGATTTCAAATTCTAATCTTCGTGCTACATCATTAATAGGTGTTCCTACTAACATTTTATTGATAATATCACAAGTTTTCACAATTTCATTAATTTCGGCTTCATTATCAAGTAAAAATTGTTTATTTTCTACAATTCCTTTATCGGTACAAACAACAGCGACAATTTTATGATCACTTATAGGAATTATACTTACTTGTTTTAATGTATTCTCATCACTACTTTTTCCTAAAACAATACTTGTGTAATGAGTAAGTTCACTAATAATTTCCACGGTTTTATTAATCGTATCACTTAGTTCTAACTCATTATTTTTAAATATCGTTTGGAGTTTTAAAACATCTTCACCTGTTAATTCTTTTGGTTTCATTAAATGTTCTACATAATACTTATAGCCCACTTCACTAGGAATTCTTCCTGATGAAATATGGTTCTTTTCAATATACCCTAAATTTTCTAAGACAGCCATCTCATTACGAATGGTTGCACTTGAACAATTAAACTTTTTGCATAAAGATTTCGAACCAATCGGTTTTACGGTTTTAATGTACGACTCTACAATGGCTTTTAACAGTTCCTTTTGTCTTTCGTCCACTTTATCACCTTCTTTTTAGCACTAGCAATATTCAATTGCTAATTATCATTATAATCATATGTTTAGCACTTGTCAATATATGAGTGCTAATTTTTTTAAATTTTTTGTAAATTAAAAGAAGAAACTACTACTTTAAGATAAGTTTACTAGCTTCTTCCACTTCATAAGCAAAGTTTTTGGGTATCCAAGCATAGATTTTTTTTAATTCGGCTTGCATGCTTTCCTTCCAAACAGCATAATCTTCATTGTTAGATAGCATTGCTTCTTGGGCTAATTCTTCTAAATAAGCAAGTTCTTGTTGTAATCCAACCTTTTCTTCATAATACTTTAATTTTTCATATTCCGTTATATACATAGCAATCGGATTCATATTGGCATACATTTCACAATTTCTTAAAAATAAATAGCGTTCTTCTTTTGATACATTCATTTTTGTTAATAAAGCCAAATAATAGATTCTTTCCTCTAAAGTTAAACTTTTTTTCGGAAACATATTTTTTAAATCTACTACTTCACTTACTTTAAGAAAAGCATCTTGATAATCAAATGTTTCTTCTTTTCTTCTTTTTTCCTCTACCACTACTTCTGTACGTTTCTTTAAATTTTTCTTTAAACTATTTAATATAATCGTTCTATCCTTATCAGAAATTCCTAAATATTTTAAAGCCACACGAATATATTGCAAATCTTTTTCTGTATACGTATCTTTCTTTTTGAAATAATGTTTATCTAAAGAAGTATGCATTTGAATACTAATTTTGTCTTTAGCTAAAGAGTCATCAAATATTTGCATTATGTATTTTTTAATTTGAATTTCTTGTTTGGAAAGCTGAGAGTCTTTACTAATTATAATTTTATTTAAATCTATTTTTTGTATTAATTTATCAAAAGCTTCTGGATTACTATTTGGAGAATAAAGTTGTCTTAATTTTGTCACATCAATCAAAACAGGATTCCCCATTTCACACTCTTGAAATGAAATATTATTTTTCTCTATAAAATAGAAAAAAATCTCAATTTTTTCTTGATTACTAAATTTCTTATCTTCTAGAAAACTAGAAATTAAAGGATAATCAATAAAAATTTGTTGTTTTTCTTTCACCTCTTGATTAGATAAAGAAAGAAAATCAAGCAACTTATTTAAAATATTTAATTGATACTCTATTTCTTGAGTAGGTATTTCCTTTTTTAAAGTCACGTCAAAAACAACTTTATTTTTTAATCCATATTCTAAATAATTTATAAAATCAATGATAAGTAATTTAAATTTGTCAATGGTTTCCATAACAAATCCCCCTTTTTTTAACAGTGTTTAGATTACCACTTTTTTCTTCAAATGTCAAATTTAGCAAAAAGAAAAAAGCCCTAAAGGCTAATTTGTTAAAATTCGTTCCATTTCTTCTGATTTTGCTTCCTCTTCAATATTTTCTATTTCTTCTAATTTTCTAAGGGAAAGAAGAATGGATTGCTTTAAACTTGAATCGACATCTCTATGTATTGCGTTTAAACTAGAATTCATCCTCAAACACATGAAGATATAGTCTGTAAATTTTTTTGCTTCTTCATCGGATTTCGCATTAGCAACGATTTCCATATAGGCTTTACAATATTCACTTCCGAATCTATGGTAAAGTTTAGCAATAACGTGCAGACAATGTGCAATATAGTCGGATTTAGCATTAGCAATAAAATTCATTGCTTCATGCTGATATTCACTTGTTATTAAATCTACATCTATGCCAAGATAATACAAGTCCCGGGCAATCCCATCGGATTTAGCATTGGCAATTAAGTTTGCTAATTCACTACGATATTTGTTACTTAATGCAAATACATCAGTACTATTACATTTGAGTCCACAAAAACATCTAGTAAGCTTACATAATATCTCCGCAATTGCATCTGATTTTGCGTTGGCAATTAATTCCATATCGGATTCATATCCTGTTTCCATTGCAGCTTGAGTCAAGAATTTTGCTCTTGTTTTGGATGAGGCGTTTGCAATCAAGTTCATAATTTCACTATGATTATTATCATATTTTTCTCTTAATGGATCTATATTTTTAGCAGCGCGAAACAAATGTGCTGCAATATCCGGCTCAGCATTCGATATGAGTTCTATATCTTGCAAAAAATAATTGTCATTTAACAAATCTAAATTAATTAATATCCATTTAGGTGTCTTTATTTTATCTAAATCAACATTTAAAAAATTATTGATTTGGGTTTGATTTAAACCCTTAATCCATTTTATTAAAGAAGATGTATTTTCAAATAAATTTGATAGTTGATATTTTTTTATTTTCTTTAAAATGAATGAGATTTGTTTTATTTCTTGATATTTCATATAAAACCCTCCATATGTTCTATTATAACACAAGCCACACAAAAAAACACTTCTTTATTTTTGAAGTGTTTCTAAACGTTCTTCCTCTAGTTTTAATTTTTGTCTTTCTTCTTCTACCAATTCTTTTGGAGCCTTTGCTACATAGTTTTCATTGGCTAAAAGTTTTTTTCTTCGTTCAATACTCGCTTGTAATTTTTCTATTTCTTTTTTTATATTTTCTTGTTCTTCTTCCGTTAGAACTTTTTCAAAATAAATGGTCGCTTCAAACTTGTTGGCTTTTACAACATAGGTAGGAAGATCTATTCTTTCTTCTATGATGTGTCCTTCTAACTTTAACATTTTTATAATCAAGGAATAATCTTCCTTATTCATAAATTGAATCTTAAAATCATTCGTAATAGTATTTTCGGCTTTGGTATTACGATAGTTTTTAATAAATAAGAAAGTATCTTCTATTTCTTCTTCCTCTGTTTTGTAAACCCATTCTTTTTTATAAACTGGATACGTACTAATCATAATATTTTCTTCTTTAATTGGAAGTAAATTATAGATTTCATCTGTTACATAAGGCATAAATGGATGAAGCATTTTTAAAATAGAGGATAATACTTCTAGTAATACAGATTTCGTTGTAGCATCATTTAAACTAAATTTTGAAACTTCAATGTATTTATCACAGAACGTATTCCATATAAAGTCATAGATAGAAGCACCAGCGTTATTAAATTCATATTTATCCATAAACTTGGTAACTTCTTTAATCGTTTTATTGAGTTTTGATAAAATCCATTTGTCTTCCTTTTTTAAGTTTTCTAACGTATAGTTTTCTTCCGTTAAATCCTCAATATTCATAAGGACAAAACGAGAGGCATTCCATAATTTATTGATAAAGTTCCAAGTGGATTTCATTTTATCTTCATCAAAACGGATATCCGTTCCATTACTTGCTGTCGTTGAAAGATAAAATCTTAGGGTATCGGCGCCATAGATTTCACACATATCCATAGGGTCAACGCCATTTCCTAACGATTTAGAGAATTTACGACCTAATTTATCACGAATAAGTCCGTGAATTAAGCAATCTTTAAATGGTCTTTGTCCTGTAAATTCTAAACCTTGGAAGGTCATACGATTTACCCAAAATGGAATGATGTCATAGCCCGTTACCAAACAATCCGTTGGATAGTAACGCATGAAGTCTTCGGTCATTTCTGGCCAACCAAGCGTACTAAATGGCCATAGAGCACTACTAAACCAAGTATCTAAAACATCCGGATCTTGTACCCAACCTTCTTCTTTAGGTGCTTCCATTCCAACGTAGATTTCATCTCCCTTATACCAAGCCGGTATTTGATGCCCCCACCATAATTGTCTTGAGATACACCAATCGTACGTAATTTCCATCCAATGGTTCATAATCTTTTCATATCTTGATGGAACAAAATGGACTTTTGTTTCCTTATTCTTTTGATTTTCTAAAACTCTATCTGCAAGCGGACGCATTTTAACAAACCATTGTTTGGAAAGATAAGGTTCTATAACGACATCGGTTCTTTCAGAGTGTCCAACACTATGGGTAATAGGTTCAATTTCAATGAGTAAATCTTGTTCTTGTAAATCTTTTATAAGTGCTTCACGACAATCGAAACGATCCATTCCGTTATAGGCACCCGCATTCTCGTTCATGGTTCCATCCGGATTGATGACAATAATTTTTTCTAAGTTATGACGAAGTCCTACTTCAAAGTCATTTGGGTCATGGGCTGGTGTAATTTTAACAACACCTGTACCAAATTCCGGATCTGCATGAATATCTCCAATAATGGGAATCAAACGATTGACAATTGGAAGAACTACATTTTTACCAATATACTTTTTGTAACGTTCATCTCTAGGATTTACCGCAACGGCTGTATCTCCAAATAAAGTTTCCGGTCTTGTGGTTGCAACACGTAAGTATTCCGAATCACTTCCTTCAATAAAGTATTTTAAGTGATAGAAAGCTCCCTTATCCTCTTTCATAACAACTTCTTCTTTGGATAAAGCCGTTTTGGCAAGTGGATCCCAGTTAATAATACGTTCTCCACGATAAATTAAACCTTTGTTATATAAATCCACGAATACTTTTCGAACGGATGCTGATAACCCATCATCTAGAGTAAAACGTTCCTTGTTGTAATCAAGAGATAACCCAAGTCTTGCCCATTGCTCGTGGATACTTGCTGCATACTCTTCTTTCCATTCCCATGCTTTTTGAAGCCAATCCTCTCTTTTCATTTCTCTAGGGTTAATCCCCATATCTTTTAATTTTTTATCTACTTTGGCTTGTGTTGCTATCCCTGCGTGGTCCATACCCGGAAGCCATAAACAATCAAAACCTTGCATTCTTTTATAACGTATCAAAATATCTTGTAATGTTGTATCCCAAGCGTGTCCTAAATGAAGTTTTCCCGTAACATTTGGAGGAGGTATAACAATTGTATAGGGTGTTTTTAGTTTGTTTCCACTATTGAAATACCCATGACTTTTCCAATAGTCATATTTATTTTCTTCTACTATTTTATGATCGTATTTTTTCTCTAACATAACTCTTTCATCCTTTCTTCTATAAACATTCCTAATTCTTTTTTAATACTTTCAAATTCTTCTTCTAAATTTTTATCGACTTCTACTACACTTAAGAATAAGTCTAAATTATCGGTATCTTTTAATAATTCTATTGACTCTATAAAATTGATATCATAAACAAAAGCCAGTTGTAATAAAATTGCATCACTTGAACTTGCAATCTCTTTATCTTCAATTAACTGATGTTTAAAAAATGTATGGAAAACTTTCTTAGTTGCCGGTTCTGTATATTTCCATTCGTAAGAGGTTGCTTCTTGTCTAAAAATATCAATTTTGTCAACATCACGAATAAATTGAGCATAAAACTGTTCTTCTTCAGTTAAGTTCTTATCAATTTTTAATTTGTTATGGTTTTCTATAGCCTTTTCTATTAAAGTATAATACTTTTGAGGTATACCATACTCTTTAATATGATTTTCTTTAAATAAATAGTCTACGCCATATTTTGCATGATCAAATTTAGTTTTTAAATCACTAAACGACTTTTTTTGTTCGTATTGAGAAAAACGCCCGATATCATGTAGTAAACCAAGAATTTTACAAAATTCTATTTTTTCTTCTTCCAATTCCATTCGCTTGGCTAACTTTCCTGCTAAATCTGCAGTATGAATACTATGTGATCGTTTCATAGCAATTGGTGTATTTTTCACATCAAACTGCTCTACATAATCATTAAACTTTTTTAAAACAAATTCATAATTTAGCATAAAAAATCTCCTCCTTTATGTAAGGACGAGATTTCCCGCGGTACCACCTTATTTTATACAAATTTTGTATACCCTTCATTTTCTTATAACGTTAAGATGACGGAAATTCTTAAGTTTAGTTTCAGAATTTCAACTCCACTGCTACCTTCCATAACTTTCTTTGTTTATTTACACCACCCATAAACTCTCTTTAAAATACCAGTTATGTACTCCTCAGTTTCTTTGTTTTTTCTTTATTCTACCCTTTTTTTTAAGAAATTGCAATATTTTCTATTAATTCTTCTCCATCAAAAATATGAATATATTCTTTTTCTACTTTATAAGATATATTTTCCGGACTAGAAATCCTATGACGATTGGATACTTCTTTATTTTGATCGATAGCATAAACATAAAAATCATTAGTAGCATCTATAATTGCTATATAAGGTCCACAAAAATGTAAATATTGATAAGAGCCAAATAAACGATTACGACCATCAAAAGTAAGTAAATTCATTTCACTACCACTCTTAGTAATCATATAGGTTTCGTTGTAATCGACTAAAGAATCCGTAACCGTATCACTAACTTTGTTTCCTTGGCTATCAAGAATGGACCAAGAATTGTTTTTTAAAACAGCAAAGTAGTCACTTTTGATTTGACCATCTTTATTTTGTATATTGCTAAGTCCAATATAATCATAAGTAAAAGGAATAACTTCCTCTATTTGGTCTGTAATTTTAAGAACTCCCCATAAACCATCTTCATTCGAAGCAATATAATAGTCATTTTCAATCCCAACACCATAGTTTTTGAATTCTTTATAAGTTCCTATGACTTGATTTTCTAACACATCGTATAGAAGAACAGGAGCATTTAACAGTTGCATGGTTGTAGTATCCATTAAAATGGCATAGCGATTATGAAGTAAGGTATATTTTTGACCATTCGATTTTGGTTCTATTAAATCATAGGTATTTGTATTTCTAGAAACAGCGTAGTCACAATAATCGGTATTTTGACAAACATAAGTTCCAAGTAAATCCTCATTGTTATAAAAGTATAATTTCCCATCAAAATAGAATTGATGTTCTTTATTTTCTATATTTTCTTTATTCTCTATAAAATGCATCGTAGTTGCAAAAGCCGTTAGAGGTAAAAAGATACATAGTAGAATAATAATCGTAATCAGTGTTATTTTTCTCTCTTGCATACTTAATCCTCTTCTTTTGGTAAGACTATTTGACTGGAATCCGCTGTATAGGTATTATTTGCGTGTCCAATAAGTACATTTGGTTCACTTACTTTAAAGGCAAGGGTTCCATTTCCATAATAATTCGTTAACTCTAGAGCAATCAATTCTCCACCACTTAAAATATTACTTTCCGGTCTATCATAGGTAAAAATTCCTAATTTATTGTTATTATCAACACCTGCAAAATATTTATCATAAAGCTCTATATATTTGAATCCAGTACGATTGATTTGTTTTCCTTTGTAATCATATACATAATAACTTCCGTTATTGATGACTTTTACATAACTATTCGTATAATTTCTTATTTTATAGGGAATGGCACTTGTTACACTTGCACCGTTACTTTTAGAAATCAGTAAATAACCATTGGCATCTTTGGCTACATAGTAGTCTCTTAATTTTTCCATTTCACTATAGTTGAAACCAATATGTCCTTTTACTTCTGTTAAATTAATTTTAATAACCCCAAAGTTTCCACTTTGATTTTTTGCAACCACTTGTAAATCCGTCACCGTTGAGAACGTAATCTCTTTTGTTCCTGTATAGGAATACGTATTCACCGTTCTATATTTTCCTAATGTGGTACTTGTTTTTAAATCGTATAGAACAACGTTTGAATTACTCTCATTTACTAAATCCGGATTATCATTAATAAAGACGAAACGTTCATTAAATATTGGAATAACGCCTTTTATACCCGGTGTTTCATAATCATTATCTTCATAGATGGTATCTTCTGCTAAAGAACAATTGGTTAAGGATGTAACACCTTCTCCAATATTATTTTTATTGGAACATGTATAAGAACCAAGTAAAGTCGTCTTTGCTGTATCACTATAAATATAAAGTTTACCATTAAAATAGTTTAAATTACGTAAATCTTTATTTAAAAGACCTTCTGCTTTATTCACAACTTCAAAACTAGAATCATTGTCTTTCTTAATCGTAATGGTAATAATATTGTTATTTTCTTCAATGCTAAAACTTTCTTTGGTTTCTTTTAAAGTATTGTTATTATCATACACACTTGTTTTGACATAAGCAGTATTACTTAAATTAAAGGCATCTTCATTTAATTTATTTTTATCATAGAATTTTAAATTCATTTTATTATCATTAATTAAAATTGCATAGTCATCTTTTAATTCAACATAGTCGAAGGTTTCATTAAACGTATTTTGATTGTTGTAATTATAAACGACGTATTTTCCACTTGTATCTTTCGCTTTTATATAACTAGCCGTAAAGTTTTTAATCGTTCCATTAATCGCTTTACTTGCCGTTTTACCTGTTGCATCAAGAATATAGTTTTGGTCATTTAGATTCGCAACATAGTAATTTTTATCATTGGGAATAAAACCGATATAGTTATACGTAAAATCAATATTGGTTGTTATCGCATCCGCACTAATGGTCATAACACCATAAAGACCACTTTCATTTTTTAGAATGACTTTATTCGCATCTACTTTTTTTACCAATTGGTATTTGGTATCGGCTTTTTGTTCTTTTATATTGTAAAGTTTGATCTCCGTATCACTTTCTCTTGGATTATCGTTAATAAAAACATAGGTATCTCCGATAATAGAACTTCTTGTTTTTACTTTTTCACCATTTTCATAAACTTTTTGTTCTACATCAAAGTCATCTTCTGTACTGTAATACGCAACGTAACATAAATTTTCACTTTGATTTTCACAAGTATATCTTCCTAATTCTTCTTTATTGCTGTTTAAGAACACCAAGACACCATTTTCATAACGATAGTTTTCTTCTTGAACAATGACTTCAGGTACGTAAGGTGTTTCTTCCTTTTTCGTAAAATGAAGTATTAGAAAAACAAGACCAACAATTAGTAAAATAGCTAGAACAGAAAGACCACTAATTACTAAAATTCTTTGTTTTTTATTTAATTTTTTCCACCATTTTTTTATTTTAGCAGGTAATTTTTCTTTTTTAGGAGGTGTAAAAAATTCTTCAGGGTTCTTTTCGCTTTCTAATGGTTTTTCCTCTTCTTCTGGTTTTTGTTCTTGTACTTCAACGATTTGATTATTTAAATCATTAAAACTATCGAGTTCTTTTGTTATTTCAAAATCTGTGTTTTCTTCATTTGGCATTTTCCCACATCCTTATTCTATAAATTCTATTATAGCATAGGTTTTAAAATTCTTATAGGGGTAAAAGAAAAAACTAGATTTTTTTCTAGTTTCCATATAAAAATTCTTCTAAAAGACTAGCATCTTCTTTGGCTTTGTTAAAGAATTGCCCTTCATACTTTTGATTAAAATATTCTACTTTTTTTATAAACTCTTCATAATCGATTAAGAAAAGATCTAAGTATTCATTTAAAATATCTTCAATAAAATCTACTTGTTGCTCTTTTAAAAAGGTAAGAATTTTTTTCATATTTTCTTTATCGATTGTCTTTAAAAGACTAGGCTCAAATCTATTTAGGATTTCTTCTACTTCGAACATAAGAGTTTTCCTTTCGTAAACTTTTTAAATCAATATGATAAACTTCCTTTAATCGTGTTGGTGCTGCGTTTAAAATAGGATTTAGTTTATTATCTAGAACAAGAGGAATGTGATTTTCTATTAAATAGGAAATTAAATTTTCAAAATCAATGGAATTTTTTCTTAAAGTATTACTTATAATAAAACCTTCAATTCCATATTTTTCAGCTACTTCTATATTTTTGATAATATAATCCGTTTTTATAGCAAATATTGTTGGTGTTAACAAATGCTCATAGAGAGGATTCTTCCAATAAGGTAAGGCAAGTCTTTCCTTTATTTCCTTATAGTTACTAACCCATAAACTTGATGTTAATAAGTGCCTAAATTTCTCGTCTTCCCACTCTTTCATTTCTAAAATATTTTTTATTTCTTGATAGTTACTATTCCATATTGTAGAAACTAATAAAGGTCTAAATTTTGCATCACTCCATTCTTGCATTTTTAAGATGTTTTTTATTTCTTCATAATTACTTTTCCATATATTTGAAGTTAATAAAGGCTTAAACTTTTCTTCTTCCCATTCTTGCATTTTTAAGATGTTTTTTATTTCTTCATAATTACTACGCCATATTGTCGAAGTTAATAAAGGCTTAAACTTTTCTTCTTCCCATTCTTGCATTTTTAAGATGTTTTTTATTTCTTCATAACTACTATTCCATATATTTGAAGTTAGTAAAGGCTTAAACTTTTCTTCTTCCCATTCTTGCATTTTTAAGATGTTTTTTATTTCTTCATAACTACTATTCCATA
>CANROY010000001.1 GCA_947632355.1 uncultured Bacilli bacterium | reverse complement strand
TAGATACACTTTATGAAGATAAATTTAAAGGATTAGTATCAGAAGAAATGTATAAAAGAATTGCTAATGATACTGAAATTTTACTAACTAAATTAAGAAAAGAAATAAATAAATTGAAAAATGATAACAAGATTATAAATAATAAAACTGATGATTTAAAACAATATGAAGAAAAGATTAAATCTTTAATTAATATTGAAAATCCTACAAGAGAATTAATGCAGACTATCATTGATAAAATAGTTATAGACAAAGATAAAAATATAGAAATAATTTACAAATTTAGCATATTAAATAATATTTAATTAACTTTGCTCTAATCTAGAGCAAAGGATACATAGTAATCATATATGAAATAGTAAAAGGAAAATGTTATATGAAAATAGATATTAATACTATAAAATCGATTTATTTAACTGTATATTTTAATAATACTGTATTAGCAAATGCAACTGGATTTCTTGTTAATTACAAAGAAGAAATATATTTAATTACAAATAGGCATGTTGTTACTGGAAGAAATAATGAAACCGGTGAATGTTTAAATTCAAAATTAAGTATTCCTAATAAATTAGGAGTATGTTTGCCATATAAAATAGATAATAGCATATGTTGGAAACAATTTGTTTTAGAATTAATTGATGAAGATGATAATATAAAATGGATAGAACACCCTAAATATAAAGGAAAAGTGGATGTCATTGCTTTAAAATTGAAAGATTATGGAGAGAGAGAATTTTGCTATAATTTAATGACTAATTATGTAGTAAACATAACTAGTCAAGTATTTATAATTGGATATCCATATGGGTTAAATATTAATCCACATATTGGTAAATTTGGAATATGGACGTCTGGAAGCGTAGCAAGTGAACCAATTTTGGATTTAAATATAAAAGGTGAACAATTACCAGTATTTTTAGTTGATTCAAAAACTCGTGAAGGGCAATCAGGATCACCAGTAATTTATTATAATTTAAATGGAATTGATTATGAAAGAAATGGGATATCGATTTATAGTGGAACAGTAATACATGAGGTAGGTATATATAGTGGAAGAATTAATAAAGATAGTGATTTAGGATATGTTTGGAAATGGTCTTTAATCAAAGAAATAATAGAAAATGATAAATAAAAACTACACAATGATTATCGCCAGGTGGTGATGGTGCTGAAGTCATCTACTCACTTCGTAATAGTGATAAATTATCTAGTATCATCAGTGATAATTTTACAAAAGCAGGCCAAAATGTAAGAAAATATTACCAACGAAGACTTCCAAGTAATCCGAATTTAGATTACTACTATATTTTAAGAAATACACCAAACAACGAATCCATTATTGTAGAATATGGATTTGCAGATAGCAAAGGCGATGATGTTAATCAACTTAAAAACAATTGGGAAACTCTTGCAGAAGCCGTTGTAAAATCACTTGCTGAATACATCGGTGTACCTTATATTCCAATATCTACGGAAAATACCTATATTGTAAAAAGTGGAGATACTTTATGGAGTATTGCTAGAAAATATGGATTATCTGTTGATGAATTAAAACGTTTAAATAACTTATCTAGTAATGCATTATCAATTGGTCAAGTCTTAAGAATTAAAGAAGATACGACACCGGATGAAACAGTGCCATCAGAAGATACCTATATCGTAAAAGCAGGGGATACTTTGTATGGAATTGCAAAATTCTTTGGATTATCTGTTGATGATTTAAAAAGACTAAACAATTTAACAAGTAATACTTTATCTATAGGTCAAGTTCTGAAAGTAAAAGATATGGGAGATGCATCTGAAAGTGATGAGTATTATGTTGTAAAATCTGGTGATAGTCTTTATAAAATAGCTAATCTATTTGGAATCACAGTAGATGAATTAAAGAAAGCCAATAACTTAACAAGTAACTTATTAAGTATAGGTCAAAGATTATTTATACCGAAAACAAGTACTTATGAAACCTATACTGTTCAAAAAGGAGATACACTCTATAGTATAGCAAGACAATTTAATACAACCGTAACTGCCTTACAAACATTAAACAACTTAGCAACCAGTGCCTTATCCATCGGTCAAAAGTTATTAATACCTTAAATCATTTTATAATTATTTAAGACTGTTAACAAAATAGAAATTGTTAATGGTCTTTTATTTTTTAAAACAAAGTGAATCGTAATAATTTTAAAAAATTAAAAGTTAGTACGGTTGAGCGTAATAACTTTACAAAACTATTAAAATAATATATAATGTAATCAGAGGTGATTTCTATGCTTCTAAGAGAAGATTATTTATCTAAAATAAGAGGATTTTATGATTCAAATTTAATTAAAATATTAGTGGGTATAAGAAGATGTGGAAAATCAGTTATTTTAAATCAAATAATAGAAGAATTAAAGAAAAAAAGAAAAATAGATGATGATCATATCCTATTTATTAATTTTGAATTTATTGAATTTGAAGAACTATTAGATTATAAAAAATTAAATAAATATATAAAAGATAAAATTAAAGATGATAAGATTTATTATTTGTTTTTGGATGAAATTCAGAATGTGGATAATTTTGAAAAAGTTGTGAATTCATTACGTGCTCAAATAAAAAATATAAGTATATTTTTAACAGGATCTAATAGTAAAATGTTATCAGACGAGTTATCATCCGTTTTATCTGGTAGATATGTTTTATTTAATATTAATCCTTTATCTTATAAAGAATATGTGTCTTTAACTAAAAAAGATGGAAAAGACTTAAATTCTTTTTGGGACTACGCTAAATGGGGAGGACTTCCAAATAGATGTGAATTCACCAATGAAATGGATATAAAAAATTATCTTCATAGTGTATATGATTCTATTATTTTAAGAGATGTTGTAAAAAGACTAAATTTAAAAGATACTATTCTTTTTGATATGATTTTGCAATATTTAATTGAAACTGCTGGACGTGAATTTTCTGCTGATAATATTATAAAATATTTAGATAAAGATAATAAGAAAATATCTAGAGAAACACTTTATAATTATATAGATGCATTGTGTAAGGCATTGATCATTAAAAAGGTATATCGATATGATATTACTGGTAAAGGTGTATTAAAAACATTAAATAAATATTATGCAACTGATTTAGGAATTGCTCAAATTAAAAATAATAATCCAGAGTTTAAAAGTTATGCTGTTTTAGAAAATATTGTGTATAATGAATTAATAAATAGAAATTATGAAGTATATATAGGTAAAACTAAAAATGGAGAAGTAGATTTTATTGCCAAGAAAGATGGAAATATAAAGTATATTCAAGTAACTTATGAAATGGCAGGTAATGATAATACTATTGAAAGAGAATTTGGAGCATTTAAGTCTATTGAAGATAATTATCCAAAATATGTAATTTCTCTTGATAAAATGGATTTATCTCGTAATGGTGTTATTCATCTAAACTTAATTGATTTTTTATTAAGTGAAGAGTTTTAATGAATATAGAAAAAGAAATTGAAATAAAAAAAGAAAGATGTAAGGTGAAGTAAATGGATAATAAATTTAATAATATGCTTAATGAATTTTTAACAAATACGGATGCAAAAGATAAAAAGGAATTGGATGAAAAATTGCAGGAGTTTATTCAAAAATACAATGAAGGTGAAATAGAATATGAAAATACAGTACTAGATGATGCCTATGAATTATTAGATAAAGCAGAAAATGCTAGATCTAAAACACAAGCGATAAAATATGCAAAAGAAGCGTATGCTATGTGTTCTGAATGCTTTGATGCATTATTGTTACAAGTTCGTTTAGAAGATAATCCGTTAAAAAGATGGAAATTATTAGAAGAAGGATTACAATTTGAAAAAGATAGGTTAAAAAATAAAGGGTACTTTGATAAAGAGAATATTGGACATTTTTATGGATTATTTGAAACTAGACCATATATTAGAGGTTTATATTTAAAAACAAGTTGTTTAGCTTTTGATGGTAAAATAAAGCAAGCACGCGATGTTTGTAAAGAAATCCTTAAATTAAATGAAAATGATAACACAGGAATTCGATATTTCCTTATGGCAATCTATGCTTATTTAGAAGAAGAAAATGATATGCTTAAATTATACAAAAAATATTCCGAGGAACAATTAGAAATGTTATTTCCACTCTTCATACTTTACTATAAGCAAGGAAATGATAAGAAAGCCAAAGAGTATTTGGATCGAGTAAATAAAGCAAATCCAAATTTTATAAAATTTTTTAAGGGTACAATGAAAGAAAATAAAACTATTCCAGAAGGTTACTATTCTAAAGGAGATTCATCAGAAGTTATAATGTATTTTAGTCAATATGCATTTTTGATAAAGACTGTACCTACGCTAGATTCTTATATATTAGAAAATAGTAAAAAAAGAAGTAGTTCATACAAATAAAAAAACCATAATTGGTTTTAATAAAGTTCTTGGCACGTTCCAGCATCTGGTCTGTAAAAGCAATGGTTTCTGTACCTTCCTGCGAGTCTTTGGTCATACCATACACTTTGACAAGAAGTATTTTTAGCAGGAGCATAGAACCATAAAGCATGTGTTGCAGGATAGTAATATTCACCACGTAAAACTCTTTCAGCTAAATTCTTTTCTAATGTTGTGGGACTTCCATAAAACAAAGAAGAATTTACTCCTGTAAATTGATTTTTTTGATAGATTGCATCGGTAATGGATCTTATGTTTTTAAACGTTAAACAATTAGCAATACTTCTATTTACAACGACATTTCCCACCATCAACATTCCAAGGTCTCCTTCTGCAAGTGCTTCTGCTCGCATGATCCTTGCTAATAATTCCAATTCTTTTGTCGTATAATTAATTAGCATACACTTCACCTAAAATAATATATGAAAATGTTTGCTTATTGGTTAAACATTATGCTATAATAACTTTGCAACTAGTAATAGGGGATTAGTTAAATGGTATAATAGGAGTCTCCAAAACTTTAGTTGGGAGTTCGATTCTCTCATCCCCTGCCATTTGTTTAGTACGGACTTAAGTAGTTCGTTTTTTTAATGTTTGGGTCAAAATAGATTTAAAAAGAATTTTTTTATTTTGAAAGAATAAAAAAGTTGTATAATAAAGGAGGTGATTGCATATGAAAGAAATCAATTTAAAGGTTGTTGGTATGAAGTGTAGTGGTTGTGAAAACTGTATTAAAAATGCTTTATTAAATAGAAAAGAAGTAAAAAGTGTAGAAGCAAATCACGAAACTGGTCTTGTTCATATTGAATTAAAAAAAGAAGAAACGGATGAAATCAAGAATGAAATTGTTGCTGCAATAACTAGAATGGACTTTGAAGTTAATGAATAAACATATTGTTTTAAATATTGAAGGAATGACTTGTTCTGCTTGTTCAAGTGGTCTTGAGCATTACTTAAATAAACAAGTGGGAGTAGAGGCAACCATTAATTTAGTAATGGCAACGGCTTCTATAAACTATGATACAGAAAAAGTCTCTTTAAATGATATCGAACGTTTTATTAAGGATGCGGGTTTTAAAAGTGGTGGAGAACAAAAAAAGAATGGAAATAGTCACTTGGATTTCTTGCTTTTGCTCTTCTTTGCTTTTCTATCTATCTTTCTAATGTATCTAAGTATGCATGAAATGTTTCATTTACCAATACTTTCGATTCTAGATAAGATGAAGCATCCAAAACTATATGTGAGTATTTTACTTGTTTCTTCTTTCTTTGCCTTATTATGGGGAAGTTCCATTATAAAAAATGGAATTAAAAATATACTACATAAAATGCCAAATATGGATTCTTTAATTGGTATAGGAGTTCTTGTCAATTTCTTCTATAGCCTTTATCAAGTCTACTTTATTTATATGGGAGAAGGAAATGTTCATCAAATTTATTTTGAATCCGTTGTGATGATACTTCTTTTTGTAAAAATAGGTAGATTTATAGATAAAAAGAATAAAGCGAAAGCCATTGATACAATTAAAAATCTAGTTACGTTAACACCGAAACAAGCAACAATTCTTGTTGATGAAAAAGAAAAAGTCGTTTCTCTAAGTGAAATTGAAAAAGGAATGCTTATTATTTCAAAACCTGGAGAGAAGATTGCTGTTGATGGGATTATTAAAAAAGGAAGTACGCATACAGATGAATCCTTTATTACAGGAGAATCAAAACCCGTTAAGAAAAGCATCGGAGATTTATGTTTAGCAGGTTCCATTAATTATGATGGTGTTATTGTTTATGAAGCCCAACATATTGGAAAGGATTCTAGTATTTCTCATATTGTGGATTTAGTTGTGGATGCTACAAATACCAAAGCTCCTATTGCTAGACTTGCTGATACTATAAGTCGTTATTTTGTCCCTTTTATTTTTGTTGTAGCACTTTTATCTTTTCTTCTAAATTTTGTATTAACAAAAAATATCGGACAAAGTTTGGAAGCATTTGTGACAGTACTAGTTGTTGCTTGTCCTTGTAGTTTAGGTCTTGCAACTCCTCTGGCTTTAGTGGTATCGATTGGTAACTCTACGAAAAAGGGACTTGTCATTAAATCAAGTGAAGTGTTAGAACAATTAAATAAGATTGATACAATTGTCTTCGATAAAACAGGAACTCTTACCAAAGGGGAACTAGAAATTGTTGATAAAAAGATAAATGAACATTACCAATTAGAAGAAGTTTTAAAAATCTTAGCTTCTATCGAGAAAAATTCTAATCATCCTATTGCGAAAGCCATTGTTAAAAATAGAAATGCGTTTTATAAAGTAGAAGATTTTCAAGAACTGAGTGGTAAAGGTGTTAAGGGTAAAATAAATAGATCGTATTACTATGCCGGAAATCATAAATTTCTAGAAGAATGTTCTTTAAAAAATACCTTTTTAGAATGTGAACAAGAATTTTCTAAAAAAGGAGAAAGCATTCTTTATTTATGGAATGATAAAGAAGTTATTGCCCTATTTGGTTTAAGAGATGAAGTAAAAAGTGATATGTTACAAACGATTCGAACTTTAAAAAATGCGGCGAAAAAAATAGTGATGTTATCTGGAGATAATGAAATGACCGCCAAGATGATTGCAGATACTTTAGAAATTGATACTGTTTATAGTAATGTATCTCCTCAAGATAAAGTTGAAGTAATAAAGAAACTAAATAAATCTGAGAATGTATTAATGGTTGGAGATGGAATTAATGATGCTCCTGCTCTTAAGACAGCAACGATAGGAATTAGTGTTTCGAATGGAACAGATATTAGTAATGATGCTTCAGATATTATTATGCTTTCAGAAGATATGAATCGATTGGTTGATCTATTTAGAATTGGTAAAAATACCATTCGCATTATTAAACAAAATTTATTTTGGGCTTTATTTTATAATGTCTGTATGATTCCTTTAGCAACAGGGTTACTACCTATTAGATTAAATCCAATGATAGCAAGTCTTGCTATGGTAATTTCAAGTTTTACCGTCGTTATGAACAGTTTACGATTAAAAAAATAAGCATAAAAAAACTTCTTATCAAATCAATAAGAGTTTTTTTATTTGTTTCTAAAATTAATTGATTTTTTCGTAAGTTGCTATATATTTACCTGTAATGTAACCTTTACCTAATTCATTTTCTGCCATTCTTCCTGAAGAGATTAATTCCCATCCAACAAATCTATATCCAGGTTTGGCAGCAGGTGCAGTAACAGTAACCTCAGTAATATCAGCACGTCTTCCTACTATTAATGTAGAAACTTTTTTACCGGTTCTAGAATCAGTAAATCCTTCACTTTTCTCTAAATCACTTTCTAATTCAAAAAACCAAATATGACTACTATCCCCACAATAACTTTCTCTACAACGAATTGTTAAGTTTCTATTAGTACTATAATAATGGAATTCTACAGTCGTTTTTCCTTCTGCAGGTGGTTCTGTACCATACTTCTTTTTGTATGCTTCTTCATAAGCCTCTCTATCGGCTTTTTCACCATTTGCTGCGGCTTCTAACATTTTTTTAAGTTGTTCATCAGTAAGGGTTCTACCACTTGATGTTTCTTCTTTTTTACTTTCAGTAGCATTATTATTTGCTGCATTTGAGCTACTTGTTGTATTTGATTTATTAGAATTGCTTGTTGTAGATTTTTTGGTTGAAGTAACTGGTTTAGTTTGTGTTTGAGAAGTATTATTAGCAGCTTCTTCTGCTTCTTTTCTAGCATTTTCTGCTTCCTCAGCTTCTTTTCTTAATCTTTCAGCTTCAGCTTCTCTATTGGCTTTTTCTTCTTCAGCAGCTTTTCTTCTTGCTTCAGCTTCCTCAGCTTCTTTTTTCGCTTGTTCAGCTTTTGCTTGCGCTTCTTCTTTTGCTTTTTTAGCAAGTTTTTGTTGTTCTTCAGCCTCTTTTATTTTGGCATTTAATTCAGCTTTTTCTTCTTCAGTCTTAGCATTTTTTAATGCTTTTTTCGCTTCAGTTACAGTTGCTTTCGCATTTTTAATAGTTTCTTCAGCATTCTTAACCTCTTGTTCTGCAGCTGCTTTTGCTTCTTTAGCTTTGTTCTCTTCTTCTTTCGCAGCTTCTACTTTGCTATTGGCATCATTTACTTGTTTTTCTGCTTCAGTAAGAGCAGTATTAGAAGTTTGAACTATTTCTTCAGAATTTTCTTTTTCTGCATAATTTAATGTTTTCCTATTATTGATTTCGTTAGAGAAACTTTTATTGTCAATTGCCTTTGAAGTAACAATTGCTCCAGTTACGACACCGGTTGTTACAACGACTGGTAAAATAGATTTTGTTATAATTTTTTTCATATACAATCCCTCCTTATATATTATATTAGACAAAAGTAAGATATTCCATACTCATTGTCACTTATACTATATAGTATTTTTAGTGTAAAGTAAAGCATTTTTGTGTAAAATTGTCACACTTACTTGTCACTTCTTCCACATAGCCAATCAAGGGATACATTGTAGGTTTTGCAAATAGAATAGGCGGTAGTTGTAGTAATTAAATTAAGTCCTGTTTCATAATGGCTATATGTTGTTTGAGATAAACCACATTTTTTTGCAAATTGAGATTGAGATAAGTTATGATTTTTTCTTAATTCTTTTAATTTTAAACCAATATCTGTTTTATTGGTTTTAATAGGAATATCACATTTCATGTTCTTATTTGATAAACCAATAACAAAGTCTACAGAATAATGATATAAGTTACAGAATTTAATTAATTTATTAAAAGGTATAGCATCGTTTGCGGTTTCCCATCCGGAAACGGTTTTTCTACTAACTCCAAATATTAAACCAAGTTCTTCTTGTGTCATCTCTAATTCTTCACGGCACCATTTTAAATTGTTGTTAATCATACTATCACCAATCTAATTTTCGCATTTAAAATATAATTAACCATAAATGTCTGGAAAATAGGTTAAAAAAATGTTATACTAAAGTTGTGATAGAAAGAAAGTTGGTGTCAGGTTAATGAAACTAAAGAAATTCATAAAGAATAAGAAATTAAAGACAGTATTTGTAGGTAGCATAGTAGGAATCTTGTTGGTAATTGGAGGTATAAGTTTATATCGAACTTTTGCGTTGTATGAAGAAGAAGAAACATTTGATGTATTAAATGGAACAGTACCTGATTTTGTATATAAAGAAAATATATTAAATGGAGCAGATCCTGTACTCAAAAGTTCAACAGGTGCAAAACTAATACCGGTACAAATAGATGATACAGGAAAAGTAACCAAAGCCGATATAAAAGATAAGTGGTATAGTTATGCAGAGAAGAAATGGGCAAATGCAGTAATACTAGTAGATAATACAAAAGAATACAAAAACGATGAAGTTATACCTGAAGAAAATATCGAAAGTTACTTTGTATGGATACCAAAATATAAATATAAAATCTTTGATATGGGAAATACATATACAACAGTAGAAAAAGAAGGAAAAGAATTAGAAGATAAATCCCAAATAATAGAGATAAAATTTGATACAAAAAATACAGAAGATAATAAAGAAGGAGAATGTGCCACCCCAAACGCAAGTGGAGAGGATGGAACTTGTGATGTAAATGATTGGATGACGCACCCTGCATTCTTAGCATTTCCTGATAGCAAAGGATTTTGGGTAGGAAAATTTGAAACAGGATATAATCAAAGTGCTGCAGAAAATCTAAAAACAATAGATACAACAGGGTGGACAACAATAGGAGCACAAAAAAATACAAATGAACCTACAAAAGTAATCATAAAACCTAATGTATATAGTTGGAGAAATATAATGATAGGGAATATATTTAAAACAAGTTACGAATATAAAAGAAATTTTGAAAGTCATATGATGAAAAATACGGAATGGGGAGCCATTGCATATTTGACGCAAAGTAAATATGGTAGATGCACTGATAATATTTGTGTGGAAACAACACCAAACGCTAATATAAGTTATACGACTGGTATGGAAGATATAGCAACTGCATATCCAAACAGCAAAGAAGCAAGTACAACAGGGAATAATACAGGAATCTTTGATATGAGTGGAGGAGCATGGGAAGCACTAGCGGGGGTTGTAACAAGTGCTATGACAAAAGAAGGTTTAGGATTGGATAGCATTCAATTTGAATCAAGTGGTTTAACTACAGAAGATATAATAGATTTAAAATATGTTGATTTATACTTGGCAGGGGAAAAAACACAATTTAATGGAAGAATATTAGGAGATGCAACTGGAGAAATGGGGCCTTTTTTTGAATCTCCTGACCATTGGGCAAGTTCATGGTATGAAGATTGGGCTCAATTTTTATCTAATACATCTCATTGGTTTAACCGTGGTTGCATGTACTTAGATGGCTCTGGAAGAGGTTTATTTGCTTATGGCCCTTTCGATGGAACAGGAAAAAACTATGTTACTTTCCGTATTGTCTTAACTCTTCAAACATAACTACTATTCTTTTTGTTTGGTTTAAAACTTATGCTATACTTAGATAACTAAATCTTACGTTTTAAAATACAAGATTTGTATCACACTAATAATGAGTGTGATTTTTTATGAACAAAAAAGCTTTTGCAAAAGGGTTAAGTTTTTATAAAATTTTTATTTTCTTTGTATTAGGAAGTCTTTTTGGTAGTTACTTTGAAGAAATACAATGGTGGATTGTACATCATTGTTCGACAAGCCGACATGATTTATTAATTGGACCCTTTAGTACGCTTTATGGTTTTGGTATGATTCTATTTTTACTTTTTTTAGGACCGAAGAATAATAGAAGGGGAATAGTGAAAACATTTTTCTATGCTGCTCTTTTAGGAGGTATTTTTGAATATATCGCAGGCGTTTTAGCAGAACAAATTTGTCATATCAAGTTTTGGGATTATTCGAGTTTATTTCTAAATATCAATGGGAAGACAACGATTCCTATCATGTTTGTATGGGGATTACTTGGAACGTTCGAATTAAAAATTCTTTATCCCATTCTTTCAAAATATATTGAAAAAATACCACCGGTTCTTGGAAAAATCATTTGTAATATTTTATTCGTTTTTCTTCTTTTTGATATGCTATTATCCTACACCGTATTTGCTCGTATGATTGAAAGACACACTGGAATCCAACCCAAAACAAAAATTGGTATCCTATATGACAAATGGTTCCCCGATCGATTTATGTACAACAAATATCCTATATTAAAAGGAAATTAATTTTGTGTTAATACCGTTTGTTCCCATTTTTCTAAAACCATATTTAATTCTTCAGAAGGAAGATTATTAAATTTTGTTCTTGCTTGCACAACTTTTTTCTTTCTTACCTCTATGGTTACTAAAGATTTGTTTGGCCATTTTTTATCACGTAGAAAGAAAATTTGACATACTTGATTCGCAATATTTTCAGCATAAATACGAACACAATTTCTTTGTTCTCGACTTTCTTTTACTAAACTATTCAAACTAGAAGCAGGAATAATCATGTATTTTTCATCTTCATAGGTATATTTCTTTAAAGTCTTTGCAATGGCTTTTATTTTTTTATCTAAATCTTTGTCATTGATAAGACTTACTTCTTTAAATCTCTTATCGTGCTCTTCTAAAAAGTTGGATGGAAATAAAATTTTTTTATCTTGTAAATCAAATCCTAAGTTTAAACAAACATCTAAATAATCACCATATTCATAAGTATATTCTTCACTTAAATTTTGACTCTTTAAATACTTTAGTACTTGTTCTGGTTTTACAAAAAGGCGAATTCTATAAAAAGTAGGTTGATAACGTTTTATATATTGTAAAAGTTCATAGTTGGTTGTTGGATAAATTTGTAAAGCTTCATATTCATCATAATCTAAATCATATTCTTTCATAAAAGGATAATAGTTTTTCGAAAGATCAAATGTTTTTTCAAAATTTTTTGAATAGGTAATTTGATCTGCTCCAGAATTAGCAAGTTTATATAGTTTCATTTTCACTAAATATTCATATGTTTTAAAAGTAATAGGCAAGTACGTAATTCCTCTTAAACAAGCACCATTTCTTCGAAAATAGTCTTTTTGAAGCCATAAAAAAGAGTATTGATAAAGAGTTGTTTTTTTTAGTTCTTCTAAATTATCTAAATAAAGATAAAAATTCGTTTCAAAATAAGTAAAATCATATTCTTCTTCTAAACTTAAATAGGATAGAAAAGAATGATCATTTAAAATCTCTAAACCATTTTTTAAAACGTGATATACTTTTTTTATTTGAATATCCATAAGTCTTCTAGGGTTTTGATAAGGCATCCATAACTTATTGGAGTATTGCACATTGACTTGAAATGTATAGAGTAAAACCTCTTGATCCACAACTTGGAATGTTAAGTAATCATAGCTTTTTTTAAATTCTTTTATTTTCTCTATGTTGACTAAACAAATCGGTTGATAAGAAGTAGAAGATTTATAACTTTGTTTGCAATTTGTACAAAAAAGATGATCATCTAAAGGATTTGTACAATTAGGACAATAAAAAGCTTTTGTTTTTTCGTCTTGTAGTATTTGATTACCTATTTGTTTTTCTATATCTTCTAGAATAGTAATGGGGACTTCCTCTATCGTTTTCCAATAGGAAATAGGTTCATCAATAATAGTAGAAAAATTTTGATTATACATTAGTTGTCTCATATTTATACCTCTTTTCTATCATACCAAAAATCGACTTATTTTGACAGAAATCGCAGTAAATTTAACAAAATTTTAAAAAATTTGCGTGAAAAAAAAGGAAATACCAAATTTGCGGTGTATATATAAGAGTGAAAGGAGAAATAGTAGTATGAAGTTAAGTTTTAAAAAAATCAGTGTTTTGGTTGTCTTCCTTTTCTTGAGTTTTTGTACTCAAGTTTTTGCTAGTACAACAAGTGATAGTTTCCAAAGGAAGTTTATTGGCAGTTACAGTTATGTTGATAGTAATGGTCATCATGGTAATTTTGAACATTTCACAAGGACAAGTGATGGCAAAACGTCCTTTTGTATAGAACCGGGGGTTTCGTTTTATACAGGTTCTTATACCGGTTATAGTGATTCTTCTTTAGAAGAACTTGCAAGTGCTGTTTCCTTAACAAAAGATGTGTTAAACAAAATTTCTTTGTATGCCTATTTTGGTTATGGGTATGATGGACATACTGGAAACGCATGGATTGTTGCAACCCAAGCAAAGATTTGGGAGGCTTTAGGAAACAAATTTGATTTTACAAGCCGGTATGATAAACCAAATGATAAAATTGATGTTCCAAGTGAAATCCAAAGTAATATGAATACATTAGAAAATCTTGTAAATGCGTATCAAAAAATGCCAACATTTTCAAATACCCATCCTAAAATAGCCTATAAAAAATCCTATAATTATGGAAATATAAATGGTTTTTCGGTTACGAATTGTGAAAACTGTACGTATTCCATAAGTGAAGGAGATTTAATTGTAACACCAACTTCGAAAAAAAGTGGAAGGGTTACATTAGAGAAAAGTGCTCTTTATTATGATGGAAACTTTATTGTCTATGCTTCTAATAATGGTCAAAATTTAATGATTCCAGGAAATATTACTCCACTACAAACCAGTGTAGAGTTTGATGTAGTAAGTGGAAAATTGAAATTAAAGAAGTATGACCAAGATAATAAAAGTTGTAAACCAAAAGAAGGAGGTTCTTTAAAGGGAAGTGTTTATAAACTGTACAAAGAAGATAATACATATGTTGGTGATTCAGAAATAGATGAAGATTGTTCAGCATCTATAGGAGATTTAGAATTAGGCACATATTATGTAAAAGAAGCAAAACCTGGTTTAAATTATGAACTAGATAAAAATACGTATACGTTTACTTTAACGATGGATCATTCCACTAAAGAATTAACGGTTTATGACAAAATGTATCTAGGCCAAATTAAAATACGAAAGTGGGATGCTGATACGAAAAGTTGTACACCAACGAGTATCTATGCTTCTTTAAATGGTGCAAAGTATGGTTTATATAAAAAAGATGGTACGTTATTAGATACACTTGTAATTGGTAGTGATTGTAGTGTTTTATCCAAAAGAAACTTATTACTTGGTGAATATTACATTCAAGAAATAGAGGCACCAAAAGGGTATCAACTAGACAAGAAAAAACATACATTTTCCATTACCAAAGAAAATGCCGATGGTGTTGTTGAAATCAAAGTAACAGATAAGATTTATAAAGCGAAAATTGTGCTCAATAAAAATTATTTATACTATACAACGACCAAACCGGAAGTCGGTGCAGAATTTGTAATTCTTTATAAAAAGAATAAAGAAGTAGTCAAGAGGTTTAAAATTGGTAATGATGGATTTGCAAGTGTCATTTTGCCATACGGAGAATATATTATCAAGCAAAAAAGTGGACAAGCTGGTTATCATTTTGTAGAAGATATAACTTTTGTCGTAGATGAAAATACAAAAGAAACAACTTATATGACCCTTTTAAATCGTCCCTATAGAGGTACACTCTTATTTACAAAAATAGATATTGAAACAGGAGAAGTTTTACCAAATGTATTAATTGAAGTCTATAATGAAGAAGAGGAATTGATGTATAGAGGAATTACAGATGAAAATGGTCAAATTGTAGTTGAAAATCTTCCTTATGGAAACTATTACATACTAGAAAAGAAGGCTTTAGAGGGCTATCAATTGTTTACAGAACCAATCTATTTTTCGATTCAAGAAGATGAAGAAATAGTAGAGGTATCTATGGAAAATGTAAAAATTGTTCAGGTACCAGACACTAAAAAAGATGCGTATGGGAACTATGTTTTTCTTACCATTTGTTTAGTACCTATTATAGGAAAAATACGCTATGAAGAAGAAACGATATAAACTTCTTCTTTTCCTATTTATAGGCATACTTTTTAGTACGCAATTCTTATCTTTTTATCAAGAATTTCGTGAAGAAAAAAAGGTAGAAGAATTTTTAAGTTCAAGTGAAAGTTCTAAAAAGGAAGAAGAGTATATTGCAGTACTCGAAATACCAAAACTAAATTTAAAGAAAGGATTTTATTCCTATGAATCCAAAAAGAACAATGTCAATAAAAATATAGAAGTGATTGAAACTTCTACGATGCCCGATATAGAGAACGGAAATCTCATTTTAGCAAGTCATAGTGGTACAAGTTCTATTTCTTATTTTAAAAATTTATATAAGTTAGAAAAGGGAGATATTGCCTTTATATATTATAAGGATAGAAAATATGCATATGAACTTATTTATCAATATAACGAAAAAAAAGATGGAACTATTGCCATCCGAACCGAAAAAAATCAAACGAATCTAACCTTAATTACGTGTGATAAAAAGAATAATACCTTACAAAATGTTTATATTTTTAAACAAATTAATGGTTAAGTAAGATTTCAGCAATATCGTTCCATGTATCCACACGAGTAATTCCAAGAGCCTCTAACTCTTTCTTTGGTATTCCTTCATTATGATAAGCGGTGATTAATAGTTTAACATCGCCGCTTTTTAAGTTCTCTACTTTATCATCAATAATAATATCGACAGGAATAACATCTTTACGATTGGTAAAAATATAGTTTTCAGGTTTTACAAAGGGTAAATTTTTTAAAAGCCATTTATGTTTATATAAAAGAATTTTGGAACAATTTTCAATGTCACGGTGATCTATATAAGCACTACAAATAAACACCTCATAGTATTTTGTTAATTCTTCTATCACTTGAATACAATTTTCTTGTACATGCCCATAATCATAAATATCAATTTCGTTATAAAAATGATTTAAGTACTCTTTTTGTTTTTCTTCTGGCACCATATTATCAATCCAATAGTCCTTACAATCTTCATACGTTAAATGGGCATTTAAAAACTCATTTACAACTTCTAAATAGCAATCTGCTAATATGGTGTCATCCATATCAATCATTATTTTCTTCACGAGTATCACCTATTTTTATGATAGCAAAGATTACGTTTTTTGTAACTAAAAAAGTAGGGAGAAAGTGTCAAGAAATCGTTTTCAAATTCCCCTAAAAATATTAGTTTACTTTTTGTTTTTCTTTTGGTATAATTTGTTTTAGAATATGGGAGTGATTAGTATGAAGGCATTATCACCTGAAATTAGTGCTTTACTAGACAGATTATACAATTTAAGAGGAGAAGATAGCGTTATCTTAGTGGAAATTAATAAACAACGCAATCAAGCTGTAGAAGTAAAAACAAGAACAACAGAAGAAAAAAAAGATTTACAAAATAGAATTCAAGAATTAGAACAACTTTATAATGATTTAAATAACCAAGGAGATAAATTAAATAATTTACTTTCTAATATTGATCGTAATGATTATGCCATTGTTCTTGACCGTTTAAATATTGATTTTAATCCACAAGATTTAGTAGAAAAATTAAATAAATCTTTACCTCGTACTATTGACTCTGTTACGTTAGATACCAAAAAAGCCGAAAAACAATTAGCAAGAGTAGAAGAAGAAATGAACGATGCAATTCAAAAAATTGATGAATTAAGCATTCGTAGAGATGCTGCTTTAGCAAACCAAGAAAAGTTAAATGAATATTTTGATTTAGCACTATCAGGAAGAATTAGTATTACAAGAGATTCTATTGTTTCTTTATTAGAACAATTTGGCTTTAATGATGAAGAAACAAGAGAAGGAGCAAAAATCTTAATGTTCCCTGAAGATGCCCTTTACCAATACGATGAAAAAGTTAGAGAAAAAGAACAATCTGGCAAATCTATGAGTGAAGTTTTCACAGAAGCTAAAAATGCTGAACCTATTGAAGATGAAGAGGAAGAAGATGCTTTTAGTCTTCTAGAGGAAGAACCTGAAAGTATAGAAGTTTCTGCTCCAGAAGAGGAAGAAGAAGTTGATCCAAAAGATGCCTTAATCTCTTTATTAAGTGATAATGGTATTGATTATTTAGATTACACTGGACAAGAAATGGATAACTTAATTGAACATTTTGATGAAGAGCAAATAAGTAAAAATATTCAAATTGTTAAAAGCACCAATGTAGGAACTGAAATATTTGTTAATCATACAAACTTAATGTTAGATTCAGAATTAGAAGATAAAATTAATGCTTTATTAGAAATTGGTAAAGAACCTATTGATATTTATTTAAATCCAAATGTATTAGAAAAATATACAAAAGAAGAATTAGATAGTGTTATTGATGGTTTAAGAAATAATGGAATGGACCCAAAAAATGTTCCTTTAATGGCTTATTAAAGGAGGTACACGATGAATATAGTAACAATTTTAAATACATTAAAAGAAAAAAACTTAATTCTAGATACGGAAGAAGGGATTAGTTTATTTTCGGATTGTTTTAATAAATTTGGTATTTCTATTCTATTATTGAAAGAAGAAGAAAAGTTTAATCGTATTGTCGATTTATTAGTAGAAAATAATATTCCCATTCAAAAAGCCAATGGTATGTATAGTTTAAGAATCTTTGCAGTTGATTATTATGAGCTAAAAGATATTATTAATGAATACTTTAGCATTGATGAAATGGATTTCTTAAGAAAATATCCAGAAATTATTGCTGAAGCAGAAACCGTTCATTTTATTGCGAATAATATGAAGCGTTATCAAGATTTAAATATTTCTTACAAAGATGGAGATAACTATGATATCGATAAAATTTTAAGTGAAGAACTTGAAGAAAAAATGGAAGAACAAGAAATGGATGTGAATTCTTATTTAAAAACTTGTTTGGAAGACGCTACTTTAATTGATAATGTTATGAATAAAGTTATGGTGAGTGAAGAACAAAATTTTGATGCTACTTTAGAACTTCAAAAAGCTGAAAATAAAATATGTGAAAAATATTTAGTATCCAATGGTGATACTTGGGATATCGTTGTGAATGATAAAAAGGTTAATACTTATGAACAAGTAAAAGATACAATCAAAGTTATGACAGAATTAAATTTAGCAGTAAGTTATCATGATGCTTTCCTAATGGCTTTATTCTATAATACATCCTTAACATCTTCTAAAATAAAAGAAAGTATAGAAGAGTTAAAAGAAGGGGGAATTCTATAATGAATTTTTTGTTAGATTATGGTTTTACTGAAGAAGAAATAAAAGAATTTAGTGCTAATATTCCACCTATGTTACATGAACATATTTTAAATTATTACAAATTGGTTATGGAAAATATGGAGTATTTAAAATCAATTGGTGTTGAAAATTATAAAGAAATTTTTATTAAGTTTTATGATATGTTCTTGATGGATAATAGCAACTTTATAAATATTTTCAATAAATATGAAAAAGAAGACTTAGTTGAAAAAATAAATACCAATGCCGACATAGTAGAATTTTTATAGAAAGTGTATGCTTTCTATTTTTTTTATTTTTCTTTAAAAAAATTTATAATATCAATTTCTAAAGCATCTGCAATTCGACCTAAAACGGCGAGACTAAAAGATTTTTTTCTTTTTTCACTTTCGATTTCTGCTAAATAATCCATAGACATAACGGCTTTTTCCGCTAATTTTTGCAACGTATAGCCTTTTTCTTTACGAAAGTTTTTAATATTTCTTCTTACAATATCGTAGTAGTAATCTTCATTATGAATTTGTGCCATAAGTACCATCTCCTATTAAAATTATCTTATAAAATGAAACTTTTCTATTATGGGCTTATAGCACTAGTAATTTTAATTTTTTTATGCTATATTAATTATAGGGCTTATAGCACAAAAGGAAGAAAATTATGAAATTAAAAAAGTTTACAAAAAATAAAAAACAAAAACAAATACTAATAGGAAGTATAATAGGAATCCTATTAATAATAGGAGGTATAAGTCTATACCGAAGTTTTGCGATGTATAAAGAAGAAAAAACGTTTAATGTTTTAGAAGGAACAGTACCTGATTTTAGAAAAACAAAAACGTATACTGAAAAACTACTAAATGGAGCAGATCCGGTATTAGATAAAGAAGGAGAACTTATACCAGTAAAAATAGGAAATAATGGAGAAGTAACCAAAGCAGATGTAGCACAAGAATGGTATAGTTATGAAAAGAAAGAATGGGCAAATGCTGTCATTCTAACAGAAGAAGGAAAGAAAAAGAAAATAGAAGCAGGAGAAAAAATAGAGGAAACGGATATCGAAAGTTATTTTGTATGGATACCAAAATATAGATATAAATTATTTGATATGGGGGATTATCAAACAGTAACAAATATTCAAGATAAAAGTAATTAAGCAGTAGAAATCGAGTTTGGGCTTACTGATACAGTAGATGAAGCAACAGGAGAATATAAACAATGCAAAACACCAGGGACATCAGGAGATAGTGGAACATGCCAAAAAGATTATTGGATGACCCATCCAGCATTTATTCCATTTGGAGTAAATGGCTTATGGGTAGGGAAGTTTGAAACAGGATATAAAGATGCAACCAGTACAGCAGATGCACAAAATCATAATACAACCGATAAATCTAAAGTTGTTATCAAACCGAATAAATATAGTTGGAGAAATATATCAGTGGCAAATTCATTTTATAATAGTTATGATTACAAAAGAGACCTAGATAGTCATATGATGAAAAATACGGAATGGGGAGCAGTAGCTTATTTAACACAAAGCATATATGGAAGATGTACAAGTAACGCTTGTACAGAAGTAACAATTAATAGTCAAAGTGGATACCTAACAGGATATACAAATAGTAATGTTCCTTATTTTAGCAACTCTACAGGAGCAAGTACGACAAATAATTATAGTGGAATTTATGATATGAGTGGTGGAGCTTGGGAATATATGGCAAGTGTAATGAATAATTCAAGCGATATAGCAATTGATTTTGGATCTAGTGGATTAAACGCAGGTGCTTTAAAAGGAACAAAATATTATGATGTATATAAATATACTGGAGATATGACACATTGGAATAGAAGAATCTTAGGAGATGCAACTGGAGAACTTGGTCCATTCCAATCAAAAGATAGTCATTATGTTAGTTCTTATTTTGATGACTGGGGGCTTTTTGTGATCTCTGTCTGGCCTTGGTTCATTCGTGGTGGCAACTACAATGAAGGAACGCACACCGGTGTCTTCGCCTTCAGTCGTGGCGGGGGTGAAGCAAAATTATACAGCAGTTTCCGTATTGTCTTAACACCACAATAAAAAAATTTAAGAAATATAAATTTTCTTGAAACTCATTCGAAAGAACTCAGTTATAAGAAAGTAGGAGAAACGCTAGAAATAGATTGACTTTTCCTTTCTATTTTGCTATTATCTTAAGTGCAATTGCATATATTATGTTGTATTGCATAGTTTGTGGGAGGGAAGAGCGGATTTGCCCTATACCACTAACGAGAAATATTTTTATAGGAGGTGTTTTTCGTGGCAAAAGAAATCGTAAAGAGAGTAAAATTACAAATCGAAGCTGGAAAGGCTACACCTGCTCCACCCGTTGGAACATGTTTAGGTCCAGTTGGTATCAACATTCAAGATTTTTGTACTCGTTTTAATGAACAAACAAGAGACAAAATGGGAGATGTTTTACCGGTTGAAATATCTGTTTATGAAGATAGAAGTTTTGATTTCGTTATAAAAACTCCACCTGCAGGATTCTTACTTAAAAAAGCAGCCAAGATACAAAAAGGTAGTAAAAAAGGTGCCAATGAAATTGTTGCTACAATTTCAAAGGATGATTTAAAAGCAATCGCTGAAACTAAATTACCTGATTTAAATGCTTATGATGTAGATGCTGCTATGAACATTATTGCTGGTACTGCTAGAAATATGGGTATTGCTGTTAAAGGTTTAAATGATGCTGAACTTGCTGAACAAGCAAAAGAAGCACAAGAACATGAAGCAGAAATGGCGAAACGTGATGAAGAACTAGCAGAAATGGAAGAAGAAGCAAAAGAACTTGCTAGTGGAAATGTAGAAGTTCCTACTGCTACTGAAGAAGCTGCAGAAGAAACTGCAACAGAAGAATAATAGACAATTTAAAATAAAAAAAGTCCGCTAATAAACCACAGTTAGGAGGAGAATTATGAAGAAGTTTGGAAAAAAATATGTGGAAGCTTCTAAGAAAATAGAAAAGAATAAAGCTTATTCTATTGAAGAGGCAGTAAAATTAGTAAAAGAAACTTCAACAACAAAATTTGATAGTACTGTTGATATTGCTATTAAACTAAATGTTGATCCTAAAAAAGCTGACCAACAATTAAGAGGTTCTTTTGTACTTCCAAATGGAACAGGAAAATCTAAAAAAATATTAGTTATTGCTAAAGGTGCTCAAGCAGAAGCTGCTAAGAGTGCTGGAGCTGATTATGTTGGAGAAAAAGATATGATTGAAAAAATCCAAAAAGAAAATTGGTTTGATTTTGATGTCATTATTGCGACTCCTGATATGATGCCTGAACTTGGTAAAATTGGTATGATTTTAGGTCCAAAAGGTTTAATGCCAAACCCTAAAACAAATACAGTAACAACAAACGTTGCGAGTGCTGTAGAAGATGTTAAAAAAGGTATGGTTAGTTATAAAACAGATACATTTGGAAACATTCATAGCGTTGTTGGAAAAGTATCTTTTGACGATGCAAAATTAAAAGAAAATTTAGAATATATTATTAATACAATCTCTAAATTAAAACCTGCAAGTGTTAAAGGAAAATTTATTAATTCTATTACGATTGCTTCTACAATGGGTCCTGGAATTAAATTAGATCAAAATTCTTTTGACATTTAAGGGATTATTTAATATAATACGTAATAGAAAAGCCGATTACCAAAGACAGTAGGGGAGTAATCTTAATAATCCTACCGAGGGAAAAGTAAGTAACTTATGTTTATAAGCTCTTTTTCCCATAAAAGAGCTTTTCTATTTCAAAAATATAAAAGGAGGAAATATGGCAAGTCAAAAAGTTCTTAATGAAAAAAAAGAAATTGTTGCTGAAATTACGGATAAAATTAAAAATAGTGAATCTGTTATTTTATTCCAATATCAAGGTTTAACAGTTTCTGATTTAAGTAGTTTAAGAAATAAATTAAGAGATGCTAATGCAGAAGTTAAAGTGTATAAAAATACTTTGCTTAAAAGAGCATTAGATGATTTAAATCTTAATTTAGAAGGATTTCTAGAAGGTCCAAATGCCATACTATTTGGTAAAGACTTACTAGAACCAATCAAGGTTATCTCAGATTTTGCAAAAGAAAATGAGTTACTTGATATACGAGTTGGTATTATTAGTGGTGATGTTGCTGATATTAATACGATTCGTGAATATGCAAATATCCCATCAAGAGACGGATTACTTACGATGCTTGCTGGTGGTATGATGCAATATGTTAGAGATTTAGCAATTGGTTTAAACCTATATGCTGAACAATTAGAAAAAAATAATTAATAGGAGGAAAGAAAAATGGCAAAATTAACAAAAGATGAATTTATAAGTGCTTTAAAAGAAATGACTATTCTTGAAGTAAAAGAACTAGTTGATGGAATGAAAGAGGAATTAGGAATTGATCCTACGGCTGTAGCAGTTGCTGCTGCACCTGCTGCTGGAGCAGTTGAAGACGCTGGTTCTAGTACAAAAACTGTTGTATTAAAGAGTGCTGGTGGAAACAAAATCCAAGTTATTAAATTATTAAAAGATATTACTGGACTTGGACTTGTTGAAGCTAAAGCTTTAGCTGATAACGGTGGAAACGTTAAAGAAAACATTCCTGCTGATGAAGCAGATCAAATTAAAGCACAACTTGAAGAAGCTGGAGCAGAAATCGAACTTGCTTAACAAAGAGGGTAGAAAAACTACTCTTTTTTTTGGCTTTAAAATTCTGTATTGAATTTAGAAGATTAATTTTATATAATTACAATAGGTGAAGAATATGAAGAAAGTTATAATAACGATTTTAAAAGTTGTGGTTTTATTATTAATTTTATTATGGATTATAATGGTATTTGTAGATTATTTTAGAGTTAAAAATGGTGATAAACCTCTTTATTGTTTATCAGAACAAGTTAAAGATTATGCAGATGGCTCTAATACTATTTGTAATGGCTTTGGCTATAAAACAATCACTTATAATCGTGAATGCTTAAAAGCAACGGAATTTGGTCCATTCTTTATTCAAGAAAGACAATGTGATTAATATTTGCTTCTTCTAAAATCATAGTATATAATAAAGTACTAGTGGTGATTTAAATGAAATTAAATAATAATGGTTGGGGCTTAAGTGAAATGATTATCTTTAGTGCAATTTTAATAATCGCACTTTTCTTTGTTGTTTTTTATGCTTTTCAATTTAAAAGGGAAAATACAATAAAACCTTCTACACAAACAAATAATGAAAGTATAAAAGAAAATATTACATATACCTCTATTGAAAATAAAATACGTGAAGCAACTCTTACCTATATGCAAAAATATTATGATGATCGCATTAGTGGTACTGTAACCATTCCAACAAGTAATTTAATTTATACTCATTTGTTAGAAGATAGTGATTTAATAACAAGTGATAAAGATTCTTGCGATGGTTATGCTTTAGTTTATAAAAAAGAAAATCAAGATTATGAAATAGAAGCCTATATAAAATGTACGAATTATAAAACAAATGAATTTCAAAATTGGAGAATAGGTGAAAATGAATAAAATGAAGAGAATGTATGTCATTTGGGGACTGCTTGTGGTTGGTTTATTTATACTTTTAACTATTTTTGGATTGTTGTATAAAAAGAAAACACAAGTTTATAAAGAGTTAGAAAGTAAATTGGTAGTAGCGGAAGATCGCTATGTGGATGAAAAATTTTTGTATCCTGAACAAAATGAAATAGTAAAAACAAAGGCATCTACTTTAATTGACAATGGGTATTTAGATTCTTTAGAAGTGAATGATGAAGTTTGTGAAGGATATGCTACTGTTCTCAAAAAAGGTACTGTATATGATTATAAAGGGTATATCAAATGTGCAAATTATAAAACCAAAGGGTATCAAGATTGATATTCTTTTTTATTCTAATTTAAAAGTAAAAATTTTGGAAAATTTGGGCTTGATTTTCATATAATATATTGCTATAATGAAAAATGTATGACGGCTTAGATGTGCGAGGTTGCTGATACACTAGGTTGAGTTGTTAAAACAAAATCTAAAATTCAGGGAATTTGTACGGAGCAAGTCTATACAAGATATAGGCGAAAGGAGGACATCATAAATGTCAAAAAGTAAAGTACGTATCAACTTAAGAGCTTATGATAATAAAATTTTAGATTTATCTGCTCTAAAGATCGTAGAAACAGTAAAAAGACTTGGAGGTAAAGTAAGTGGACCAATTCCTCTTCCTACTGAGGTTGAAAAAGTTACAGTATTAAGAGCAGTTCACAAATACAAAGATTCAAGAGAACAATTTGAAAGTCGTACACATAAAAGACTTATTGATATCTTAGAACCAAGTAAAGAAATCATTGATGCCTTAACACACTTAGACATACCTAGTGGCGTAGACATTGATATAAAATTATAAAAATAGGAAGGAAATAAAAGTATGAAAGGAATCTTAGGACGCAAAATTGGAATGACACAAGTTTTCACTAAAGATGGACAATTAATTCCTGTAACAGTTGTTGAAGTAACTCCAAACGTAGTTATGCAAGTAAAAACTGTTGAAAGTGATGGCTATAATGCAATTCAATTAGGCGTAGTAGACAAAAAAGAAAAAAATGCCACTCGTCAAGAGATTGGCCATGCTAAAAAAGCAAATACAACCCCTAAGCGCTTCTTAAAAGAATTAAGAAATGTAGATGGTGAATATACCATTGGACAACAAATCGGCGCAAGTATTTTTGAAGTAGGAGAAATCGTTGATGTTACGGGTACTTCAAAAGGTAAAGGTTTTGCAGGTGCTATTAAAAGACACAATCAAAACCGTGGACCTATGGGACATGGATCTCATTATCATAGAGGACCTGGTTCATTAGGTACCATGTTACCAAAAAGAGTATTAAAGGGTAAAAACTTACCAGGACATATGGGAAATGAAACCATTACCATTCAAAATTTACAAATTGTTGAAGTAAATGAGAATGAAAATTATATTTTGGTTAGTGGAAATATTCCTGGACCTAAAAATTCATTAGTTTTAATTAAATCTGCTATTAAGAATAACAAGAAGAAAAATGATTTCGAAATACTTTCTTATGTAGAAGAAACAGTTGTAGATGAAGTGGAAGAAGTAAAAGAGCAAGCAGAAGAAGTAACAGCGGAAAATGAAGCAACAACGGAAACTGAAACTACAGAAGAGACAACTACAGAAAGTACAGAAGAAGTTGTAGAAACAGAAGAAGTAGCAGAAGAAACTACTGAAGAACAAACGGATGAGACTACTGAAGAAGTAGTAGAAGAGAATTAGGACACTATTGGAGGGATAAGAAATGGCAAAAGTTGAACTTAAAAACACTAAAGGTGAAAAACTTAAAGATATCACTCTAAGTGATTCTATTTGGAAAATTGAAACTAATGATGATTGTTTAAAGAAAATGATACGTTTACAACTTGATAGTGCTCGTCAAGGAACAGCCAAAACAAAAACAAGAAGTGAAGTATCAGGTGGAGGTAGAAAACCTTACAAACAAAAAGGTACAGGTCGTGCAAGAGCTGGATCTAATCGTTCACCACTATGGAGAGGTGGAGGAATTGCTCTAGGAGTAACGCCAAGAGATTACACATTTAAAATTAATAAGAAAGAAAGAGTACTTGCTCTAAAAAGTGCTTTAACTTACAAATTTTCTAATAAAGAATTAATTGTTCTTGATGACATTAAATTAGGTTCATTAAAAACAAAAGAAGTAAAAGATTTATTAGAAACATTAAAATTAGCAGGAAAAGTATTATTTGTAACCAAAGATGACAATGCCGATTTATTTATGGCAAGTAGAAACTTAGGTTATACGTATCATATCCTTGCTGATGAAATTAATTGTTATGATATCATCAATGCAGATTATCTTGTATGTGATGAAGAAGCAATTAATTATATTGAGGAGGTATTAAAATAATGAATCCCGATATTATTATTGCACCAGTAATAACTGAAAAAAGTGCAGCTAATGCCCAAAAGGGTGTCTATACTTTTAAAGTAGATAAAAAGGCAACAAAAACCCAAATCAAAAAGACAATTGAAGAAGCTTTTGGAGTACACGTTGTAAAAATCAATACATTACTTACAAAACCAAAAGATAGAAGAGTCGGAAGATATACGGGTAAAACTAAAGTTTATAAGAAGGCAATCGTAACGCTTATGAATGGCGAAACGATTGATATGTAAGGGAGGTAGACGTTTATGGCAATTAAAAATTATAAACCAACGACAAATGGTCGTAGGGGAATGACTACACTTGTAAATGAAGAAATCACTGCAAGTAAACCTCTTAAAACATTAACAACCAAAAAGAGTAAAACCGGAGGACGTAACAATCAAGGAAAATTAACTGTTCGCCATATTGGTGGAGGAGCAAAACAAAGATATCGTTTAATCGATTTCAAAAGAAATAAAGATGGCGTTACTGGACGTGTTGAAACGATTGAATACGATCCAAATCGTAGTGCGAACATTGCTTTAATCTCTTATAAAGATGGAGAAAAAAGATATATCATTGCTCCAAAAGATTTAAAAGTAGGAACAATTATTGAAAGTGGTGCATCTGCTGATATCAAAGTTGGTAATGCTCTACCTTTAGAAAATATTCCTGTTGGTACAGTAATTCATTGTATTGAATTAAAACCTGGTAAAGGTGCAGAGTTATGTCGTAGTGCTGGATCTTCTGCTCAAATATTAGGTCGTGAAGGAAAATACGTATTAGTAAGACTTCAATCTGGTGAAACAAGAAAGATTTTAGGAACTTGTCGTGCAACTATTGGTGTTGTTGGAAATGAAGATTACGAACTAGTGAGTATTGGTAAAGCAGGAAGAACAAGACATATGGGAATTAAACCTACCAACCGTGGTAGTGTTATGAACCCTAACGATCACCCTCATGGTGGTGGTGAAGGACGTGCTCCAGTTGGACGTAAAACACCAGTTACTCCTTGGGGTAAACCTGCACTTGGATATAAAACTAGAAAAAATAAAAAAGCATCTAACAAACTTATTGTTAGTAGAAAGAAAAAGTAGGAGGGATAACTGATGGCTAGAAGTTTAAAAAAAGGCCCTTATGTATTCGATAGATTACTTAGTAAAGTACAAGAATTAAATAAGGCAAATAAAAAAGAAGTTATCAAAACATATTCTCGTCGTTCTACAATATTTCCTGATTTCGTAGGACATACATTCGCTGTTCATAATGGAAAAGAATTTATTCCTGTATATGTTACAGAAGAAATGGTTGGACATAAATTAGGAGAGTTCGCTATGACTCGTAAATTTGGCGGACACGCAGGACAAAAGTAGGAGGTTCATAGATGGAAAGTTATGCAATACATAAAAGTGCTATGATAGCACCAAGAAAAGCAAGAATGACTCTTGACCTTATTAGAGGAAAAGATGTTGCTACTGCTGAAGGAATATTAGAAACTACGAATACCAAAGCAAGTCGCTTAATTAAAAAAGTTCTAAAAAGTGCTATTGCGAATGCAGTAAACAATGAAGGAGCAAATGAAAGTGATTTATTCGTAAGTGAATGCTACATCAATCCAGGACCTACTTACAAAAGAATTAAATATGCAAGTCGTGGTAATGTAGATAGAAGAGATAAAAGAACCAGTCATATTACCGTTAAAGTAAGTGATGGTAAAGTAAAGGAGGCAAATTAGATGGGACAAAAGGTAAATCCAATAGGATATAGACTTGGTGTCAATAAAGATTGGGAATCTAAATGGTATAGCAAAAAAAGCGAATTTGGTGATACCTTAAATAAAGATATTAAAATTCGTGAATATATTCGCAAAAACCTAAAAGATGCTGCTATTGCTTCCGTTGTAATTGAAAGAAAAAAAGATAAATGTGAAGTAACCATTCATACGGCAAAACCTGGTGTTATTATCGGCCGTGGTGGAGAAGATATTGATGTGTTACGTAAGAAATTATCAAAAGCAGTTGGAGAAGATGTTTATCTTTCTATAGTAGAAGTTAAAAATCCAGATTTAAATGCGAAATTAGTTGCTGATAATATAGCAGCCCAAATCGCAAACCGTGCTCCATTTAGAAGTGCTCAAAAAAGAGCCTTAAGAAATACAATGAAAGCCGGAGCCAAAGGAATTAAAACCATGGTTTCAGGAAGACTTGCCGGAGCAGAAATGGCAAGAAGTGAGTTCTATGTAGAAGGAACCGTTCCTCTACATACACTTAGAGCTGATATTGATTATGCTCATAGTGAAGCCGATACAACTTATGGAAAAATTGGTGTAAAAGTTTGGATCTACAAAGGTGAAATTCTTCCTACCAAAGCAAAAAAGGAGAGTGAAGACAATGTTAATGCCAAAAAGAACTAAATTTAGAAAACCACATAGATTAACATATGATGGACATGCAAAAGGAAATACCACTCTTCATTTTGGAGAATATGGCCTTATGGCAAAAGAAGGAAATTGGGTTAGTGCTCGTCAAATCGAAGCCGCTCGTATAGCAATGACTCGTTATATGAAACGTGGTGGAAAAGTTTACATTAACATATTCCCACACTTAGCCATAACGAAAAAACCATTAGAAACTCGTCAAGGTAAAGGTAAAGGTAACGTTGATGAATACGTTGCTGTTGTAAAAGAAGGTAAAATTATGTTTGAAATTAGTGGTGTTTCTGAAGAAATTGCTCGTGAAGCCCTAAGACTTGCTTCTCATAAATTACCTTTAAAAACAAAATTTGTTAGAAAAGAGGGTGAATTAAGTGAAAGTTAGCGAAATAAGAAAATTAAAAGATGAAGAAATACTTGCAAAAGTAAAAGAAACAAAAAAAGAACTTTTAAATCTTAGAATTAAAAATGCAACGGCTTCCCTTGATAAACCATCTAAACTAAGAGAACTTAAAAAAGATGTTGCTAGAATGCTAACGGTTTTAAAAGAAAGAGAAAATACTAAGGGAGGTAACGAATAATGGAAAAAAGACAAGAATTCGTTGGAAAAGTTGTTTCTGCTAAGAATAATAAAACCATAACGGTATTAGTAGAAACCTATAAACCTCATCCATTATATGGAAAAAGAGTTAAATCAAGTAAAAAATATGCAGCCCATGATGAAGAAAATAAAGCAAAAGTGGGAGATACAGTAAGAATTAGAAGTACAAGACCATTATCAAAAACCAAAAGATATGAACTTGTAGATATTCTAGTTGATGCTGTAATCCTTTAGGAGGTAGTCGTATGGTACAACAAGAATCAAGATTAAAAGTTGCCGATAATACAGGTGCAAGAGAACTCTTAGTTATTCGTGTACTAGGTGGCTCTAAAAAGAAATTTGGAAATATTGGAGATATCGTAGTTGGAACAGTTAAAAAAGCCATTCCAAACTCAGGACTTAAAAAAGGAAAAGTTGTAAAAGCCGTAATCGTTAGAAGTGTTCAAGGTGTTAAAAGAAAAGATGGTTCTTACATTAAATTTGATGATAATGCTTGCGTTATTATTAAAGATGATAAAACACCAGTAGGAACAAGAGTATTAGGACCTGTTGCTAGAGAATTAAGAGAAAAAGATTTTGCGAAAATCGTTTCTTTAGCACCAGAGGTTTTATAGGAGGTTCGTGATGAAGATAAAAGTTGGAGACAATGTTAAAATCTTAGCGGGTAAAGATAAAGGAAAAACCGGTAAAGTTATTGTAACATTAAAAAAACAAGACAAAGTTGTTGTTGAAGGAATCAACATTGTAAAAAAACATCAAAAACCTACAAATAATAACGATAAAGGTGGCATTATTGAAATGCCAAGTCCAATCCACGTATCCAATGTTAAGAAAATAGAAGAAAAGGCAAAGGCTTCTAAAGCAAAAAAAGAAGCAAAGAAAGAGGAATAGGTGAGAATATATGAGTACTTTAAAAGAATTATATAACAAAGAAATTATTCCTTCCCTAATGAAAGAATTTAATTACAAAACAGTAATGCAAGTTCCTAAATTAGAAAAAATTGTAATCAACATGGGTGTTGGTGAAGGTGCAAGAGATGATAAATTCATTGAAGCAGCTGTTAATGATTTAAAATTAATTACGGGTCAAAGTCCTGTTGTAACGAAAGCCAGAAAATCAATTGCTGGATTTAAGTTAAGAGAAGGACAAACCATTGGAGCAAAAGTAACTCTACGTAATGAAAATATGTATGATTTTATGGAGAAACTTATTAAAGTGGCTCTACCTCGTGTAAGAGATTTCCGTGGAATTTCTAATCATGCTTTTGATGGATATGGAAACTATACACTTGGAATTAAAGAACAATTAATATTTCCTGAAATTGAATACGATAACGTTTTAAAAATTAGAGGAATGGATATTGTATTCGTAACAACAGCAAAAACAAATAAGGAAGCAGAAAGTTTATTAAGAGCTTTCGGTATGCCTTTTAGAAACTAAGGAGTGAATGTATGGCAAAAACAAGTTTAAAAGTAAAACAACAAAGAGCACCAAAATTTAAAGTACGTGCTTACACAAGATGTGAAAGATGTGGACGTCCTCATGGAGTCTTACGTAAATATAAAATCTGTCGTATTTGTTTTAGAGAATTAGCAAACAAAGGCCAAATACCTGGCGTAAAGAAATCAAGTTGGTAGGAAAGGAGGAATTTTAGATGGTACAAGATAAAATCGCAGATATGCTTACAAGAATACGTAATGCAAATCAATTAAAATATGATACAGTTACCGTTATTGGTACAAAGATGACTTTAGGAATTGCAGAAATTCTTAAAAATGAAGGTTATATTGCTGATTATACTTATGAAAAGAGTACAAATGGTGATACGTTAACTTTAACTTTAAAATACGGAGAAAGAAAAGAAAGAGTTATTACTGGTCTTAAAAGAATTAGTAAATCTGGACTTCGTGTTTATGCCAAAGCCGATGAAATTCCTCACGTACTAAATGGACTTGGAATCGCAATCATTTCTACAAGTCAAGGACTTATGACAGACAAAGAAGCAAGAAGTAAAAGATTAGGAGGCGAAGTACTTGCCTATATTTGGTAAGGAAATAACCTATGAGTAGAATTGGAAATAGAGAGTTACAAATACCTACGGGTGTAACTGTAACATTAAACGATAATATGCTAACTGTTAAAGGTCCTAAAGGAGAACTTTCACTTACAATTTCAAACTTAGTAAATGTAGAAGTCAGTGATACTTCTGTTAAAACAAATGTAGCAAATGAGACTCCTCGTGCGAATGTAATGCAAGGAACAACAAATTCTCTAATACATAATATGTTAATTGGTGTAAGCGAAGGATTTTCTAAAGGCTTAGAGGCTGTTGGTGTTGGATATAGATTTAATGTTCAAGGAAATAAAATTGTTATAAATGCTGGTTACTCACATCCTGTTGAAATTATTGTTCCAGAAGGAATTAAAGCAGAACTTGTAAGTAATACAGAAATCACTTTAAGTGGTATTGATAAACAAAAAGTATCTGAATTTGCGGCGAATGTTCGTAAAGTAAGAAAACCAGAACCTTATAAAGGAAAAGGTATTCGTTACAAAGATGAATATGTACGTCGTAAAGAAGGTAAGAAAGCGGCTTAATGGAGGGATAGTATGATAAAGAAAGAATCAAAAAACGATGTTCGTAAAAGAAGACATAATCGTATAAGACAAACATTAAGTGGAACGAGTAATAAACCAAGACTAAATGTATTTCGCTCAAACAATGGAATTTATGCTCAAGTTATTGATGATACAACAGGTACAACCTTAGCATCATCTTCATCACTTGCATTAAAACTAAAAAATGGTGGCAATATGGAAGCAGCCGTTATGGTTGGAAAAGATATTGCAGAAAAATGTAAAAAAGCAAAAATAAGCCAAGTTGTTTTTGATAGAGGTGGTAACCTTTATCATGGACGAGTTAAAGCTTTAGCAGAAGCTGCTCGTGAAAACGGACTTGAGTTTTAGGAGGTCATCATGGAAGAAAAAGAAAAAGAAACAAAAAAAGTACAAGAAAAACGTGTAAATAGAGACCATAATAATGATAGAAAAAAATTATTAGAAGAAAAAGTTATCTCTATTGGACGTGTTACAAAAGTTACCAAAGGTGGTAGACATTTTAGATTTTCTGCAACCGTTGTTGTTGGAAATAGAAAAGGTCTAGTTGGTATTGGTACAGGAAAAGCCAATGAAGTTCCTGCTGCTATTGCCAAAGCCAGTATGATGGCCAATAAAAATGTCATGAAAGTAGCCATTATGGATGGTAGAACAATTCCTCATGAAGCAACAGGTAAAGTTGGTAGAGCATGTGTTTTAATTAAACCTGCAACAAAAGGTACCGGAGTTATTGCTGGTGGTGCTGCTCGTAGTGTACTTGAACTTGCTGGAGTAAAAGATGTTATCTCTAAATCTCTTGGTTCAAATACAAAAATTAACGTAGCAAAAGCAACACTTGAAGCTTTAAAAAGTGAAAGAACTCCTGCCAAAATTGCTGCTCTTCGTGGAAAGAAAGTAGAGGAGTTATAATATGAAATTAGAAAATTTACCAAAAACAAAAGAAACAAAATCTAAAAAAATTGTTGGACGTGGACCAGGTTCTGGTATGGGTAAAACATCTACTCATGGACAAAAGGGACAAAAAGCAAGAAGTGGTGTTTCTATTTCTGCTTGGTTCCAAGGTGGTCAATCTCCTTTATATAGAAGATTACCAAAAAGAGGATTCAACAATACAAGATTTGAAACTAAGTTTGCGACAATTAATTTAAGTGATTTAAATACCTTCTTTAATGATGGTGATGTCGTAACACCTGAAATTTTAAAAGAAAGAGGAATTATAAAAAAACAATTAAGTGGTATCAAAGTACTAGCAAATGGTAAGTTAGAGAAAAAATTAACGGTAAAAGCAAATCGTTTCTCTAGTAAAGCTGTTAGTGCAATTGAAACTGCTGGTGGCAAAACTGAGGTGATTTAGATGTTTAAAAATATCGCGAAACTTTTTGCGAAAGAAAATAAAGATTTAAGAAAAAGAATTTACTTCACCCTTTTTGCTTTAGGAATATTTTGTTTAGGAACTGGTATTACCATTCCTTGGGCAAGTGTTCTTTATGAAGAATTAGGTTTCTTAGAAATCTTCAACCTAATGAGTGGTGGAGGATTAAAAAGTTTTTCTATATTTGCTTTAGGAGTAAGTCCTTATATTACGGCATCCATTATTACACAACTCTTACAAATGGATATTATTCCTTACTTTAAAGAGTTAAAAGAACAAGGTTATGTAGGAAGACAAAAAATTAATAAAATCAATCGTTATCTAGCGGTCATATTTGCATTTGTGCAAGCCTATGTTATATCCATATTTTATCTAAATACCAAAGATGTTATGGTTATGCTTAAGACTTCACTTGTTATGACGGCAGGTACTTCTTTCCTATTATGGTTAGGAGACCAAATTACTCAAAAAGGTATTGGTAACGGTTCATCCTTACTCATTATGGCAGGTATTATTGAAAGTATGCCAAGTATCTTTATTGGTGCTTTCAATGCCTTTATTACTGCAGGAACTTATAACTTAGCGGTAGGAATTGGATTATTTGTTCTATTCTTAATTGTTTACTTATTTGTATTAGTAGGAATTATATGGATTACTTTAGCAGAAAGAAGAATTCCAATCCAATATGCAAATCATACAACAAGTGCTTATGGAACACAATCATCATTCTTACCAATCAAGATTAATAGTGCTGGTGTAATCCCTGTTATCTTTGCATCGATTGTTCTTACCATACCATCAACGATAGCAGGATTAATTAAGAATCAAGGAGCCATTGATTTTATAAACAAATATATTGTTTATACGACTCCGACAGGATTTATTCTTTATATAGCACTTATTATGTTCTTTGGTTATGTTTATACATTTATGATGATGAATCCAGAAGAAATGAGTAAAGACTTAAATAAACGTGGAGGATATATTCCAGGTGTTAGACCTGGTGCAGATACAACGAAATATATTTCAACATCTCTTGGTAAATTAACAATTGTTGGTTCTGTATTCCTAGTTATTTTATCTGCATTACCAATCTTAATCGGAAATATTTCTAGTCTACCTTCTAGTGTATCCATTGGAGGAACCGGAATATTAATCGTTGTTGGTGTTGCAATTGAAACCTATAAACAAATTGAAAGTGGACTTGTTTCAAGAAGTTATAAAAAAAGGAGACGTGTAAGATGAAGAACCTCATCTTAATTGCTCCCCCTGCTGCTGGCAAGGGTACAATTAGTAGTTATTTAGTAGAGAATATGGGTTATCAACATATTTCTACGGGAGATATACTACGTAATGTTGCAAAAGAGGATAGTGAAAGAGGACATTTTGTAAGTGGCTTGATGAAGGAAGGAAAATTTATTGGTGATGATATTATCCTACCTTTGTTTAAAGAAGAACTTCTAAAGATAAAGAATCAATCTTTTATCTTAGATGGATTTCCAAGAACCATTGTCCAAGCCGATTACTTAACGGATTTATTTCAAGAAATAGGAATTGATGATTATGTGGTCATTCAATTAGAAATCGATTCTTCTCTTTTACTAAAAAGAGCAACAGGAAGAAGAGTTTGTACATCTTGTAAAGCGACTTATAATGTTTACTTTGATGGATTTAAACCAAAAGTCGAAAACGTATGCGACCAATGTGGTGGAGATTTAATTCAAAGAGAAGATGATACGGAAGAGACTTTTAAAAATCGTTATGAGGTTTATAGAAGTGAAACCGAACCACTAATTGCGTACTATGAAGCAAAAGGTAAATTAAAGAAAGTAAACGCAAATGTAACAGAAGAAGAAATACTTGAAAACGTAAAAAGGTGTTTAAATGATTAGTATCAAAAGCGATCGAGAAATCGAAATTATGAGAGAAGCCGGACATATTAATTATTTAGCACACGAAGAAATTAAAAAACATTTGAAACCGGGAGTTCGTTTAAACGAACTTGATAGAATAGCACACGACTTCATTATTAAAAGGGGAGGATTTCCTTCTTGCTTAGGGTATGAAGGGTATCCCAAAAGTATTTGTATTTCCCTTAATGATGAAGTTGTCCACGGTATACCGGATGCAAGAAAATTAAAAAATGGCGATGTTGTTTCTATCGACTTTACGGTAAGGTATAAAGGTTATGAATCGGATGCCGCAAGAACCTATATTATAGGAAGTGCAACCAAAGAAGTGGAAGATTTAGTAAAAAATACCGAAGAAGCCTTAAAAATAGGCTTGAGTAAAGTAAAAAGTGGTGCTAAAATAGGAGACGTAAGTCATGCCATAGAAGTATATGCCCATGAACACGGATTAAGTGTTGTGGAAGATTTGGTAGGACACGGAATAGGTACTAATATGCACGAAGACCCAGACGTTCCAAACTTTGGGGAAGAACACACGGGCGTTACTTTAAAAACGGGAATGACACTTGCAATTGAACCTATGCTCAACTTAGGAAGTAAAGACGTTTGTCTTACGGATAAAGATGACTGGGTAATTGTAACAGAGGATGGATATCCCTCTGCACATTTTGAACATACCGTTCTTGTAACAGAGGATGGTTATGAAATATTAACAGGAGAATAAAAATATGGCGAAAAAAAATATGAAAACAAATCACGAAAAACTAGAAAATCATTCACAACCTAGAGAAGATAAAATTGAAGTAGAAGGAAAAGTAGTGGATGTTGTAAAAGGCGGAGACTACATAGTAGAACTACCAAACGGACATACTGTAGAAGCCTACGTTTCTGGTAAAATGCGCGTTAATATGATACGTATTCTACCAGGTGATACAGTAACAATTGAACTTTCTCCTTATGACTTAACACGTGGGCGTATAACATGGAATAAAAGATAATGGAGGTATAAAAAATGAAAAAAAGACCATCAGTAAAACCAATCTGCAGAAAATGCAAAAAAATTAAAAGAAATGGAAAAGTAATGATTATTTGTGAAAACCCAAAACACAAACAAGTACAAGGGTAATAGGAGGATTATATGGCAAGAATTAAAAATATTGAATTACCAAACGAAAAACACGTTTGTATTGGATTAACAGCAATTTATGGAATTGGTAGAAGTTTAGCAAAAACCATTTGTGTAGATGCAAGTGTTGATCCAGAAAAGAAAATTAAAGACTTAACGGATGCAGAAGTTACAGCATTAAGAAAAGAAATTGACAAATACGATGTTGAAGGAGATCTTCGTCGTGATGTCCAAATGTCTATCAAAAATAAAATGGAAATTAATTGCTACCAAGGTATCAGACATAAAAAAGGATTACCAGTAAGAGGACAAAGAACAAGTAGAAATGCTCGTACTCGTAAAGGTAAAGGTAAAGTAGTAGCAAATAAGAAAAAAGTAGGTAAATAGGAGGTAAATCATGGCATATAACAGAAGAAAAAGAAAAGTTAAGAAAAATATTCCTGAAGCCGTTGCTCATATTGAATGTACATACAATAACACCATCGTAACCATTACAGAAAAAGATGGAAATGTTATTAGTTGGGCATCAAGTGGAACCATTGGTTATAAAGGAAGTAAAAAGAAAACTCCATATGCAGCAGGAATGGCAGCAGAAGCAGCCGCTAAGAGTGCACACGATAATGCAGGAGTTATGAAGGTTGATGTTAAAGTTAAAGGACTTGGAACCGGTAAAGATACAGCTATTCGTTCTTTACAAGCAGCAGGTTTAGAAGTTGTAAGTATTGATGATATTACTCCAGTACCACACAATGGTTGTCGTCCACCAAAACGTCCTAGAAATTAATGAGGGAGAAAGGAAAGGGATATAGAAATGATTAAATTCGAAAAACCAGAGTACAAAATCACAGAATATGTTGAAGATGCACATTATGGAGAATTCGTACTAGAACCATTAGAGAGAGGATTTGGAACAACAATTGGTAATGCTCTTAGAAGAGTTATGTTATCAAGCTTACCAGGTTGTGCCATTACAAGTGTAAAAATAGACGGTGTTTTACACGAATTTCAAAAAATTGAAGGTGTTTATGAAGATGTTACAAGCATCATTTTAGCCCTTAAAAGTGTTGTTTTAAAAAATCATACTGAAGAAGATAAAGTAATTCATTTATCTAAATCAACTCCAGGACCAGTTTTAGCTGGAGACATTGAAGTAGATTCAGATTTAGAAGTAATTAATAAAGACTTAGTTATTTGTAACTTAGTTGAAGGTGGAAAAATTGATATGGAAATGACCGTATCAAATGGTAAAGGTTATGTTGATTCAAAAGAAAATCAAACACTACTTGATAATAAAAAAGTTGGTGTAATTGCAATCGACTCTTTATATTCACCAGTTGAAAAAGTATCTTATGAAGTTGAAGGTGCTCGTGTTGGACACAATGAAAACTACGATAAATTAATTATGCGTATTAATACAAACGGAAGTATTACTCCAGAAGAATGTATGGCTTTATCTGCTAAAATCTTAATTGAACATTTTAATATCATTACAGATTTAAATGCTATTAGTGATGTTTCTGGATTAATGGCTGAAAAGAAAGTGGATACGATTACAAAAACATTAGAAACACCAATTGAAGAAATCGAATTCTCAGTTAGAGCATATAACTGTTTAAAAAGAGCTGGTATTCATACCGTTCAAGATTTAATTTCTAAAAGAGAAGTGGAAGTTACCAAGATTCGTAACTTAGGTAAAAAGTCTTTAAAAGAAGTTTTAGACAAAGTTGCTGAAATGGGACTTAAATTCCGCGATTAAGGAGGATTATTATGGCGTATAGAAAAATTGGAAGAGAGACAAGACAAAGACATAGTGTATTTGCAGGATTAACTGTTGATGTTATTATGAACGAAGGCGTTGTAACAACAGAAGCAAAAGCCAAAGAAGTAAGAAAATTTGTTGATAAAATGATTACTTATGGAAAACGTGGAACTTTAGTTTCTCGTAGAAAAGCCCTTGCTTTTGTTTATAACAATAAAGATTGTGTTGACAAAGTATTTAATGAACTTGCAAAACGTTATGAAAACCGTAATGGTGGATATACAAGAATTATTAAATTAAAAGAAAGAATCGGCGACGATGCTTTACAAGTAAGATTAGAATTAGTTTAGTGAATAAACTAATTTTTTTATGGTCTTTATTAATTTATTTTATTGAAAATATATTTATAATATATTAAATAAATACAACATTCTATATATTTTCTTGATTTAAAGATAAAGTATACAGTCCATTTACTTTATAATGTGTATAATACTTGTAATTGTTGGCTCCACTTTCAAATACCATATAGATTTTATTGTTAACCAATTCAATTCCTTCTAACATTGGAGGTGCTATCCTTTCATAAATGATGCGGCTATCTTCAAGTTTTCTTAAAGGAATTTCTTTACCATCTATAAAAATATTTTTTTCTATTTTTGTTTCTAAAACCTTTTCGTATTCCTTTATATGAGAATCTTCTAAGAACCAAAAAGAATCACTTACAATTAAATTGTCGTTGTTCCAAACAATTCCTTGTACTTTTTTAGGTAAGGAGAATGCAAATTCTGGAGAAAAATCATTTGCGTTATATCCGATTAGTAATGCATTGGTGTTTATACTTTTACTGAATTTAGAAGAGTTATAAAAGGGTTTATATTCATATTCACCAATCCATAACACTTGATTGTTGTAAGTAATAAAATCGGCTTTTAAATTTAATTCTTTGTACTCAGTAGCAGAAATACTTTCCATTGAGGATAATGATAGTATATCATCTAACGAATACCAATATAGTTTATATTCATCACTAACCCAAAGAGTATTTTCATCTGTTGCAATTCCCCCAACGTGGGCATTTAGATTTTTGCCTTGGGTATCTTTTAAGATAATGCTTTTTATATATGTTCCATTTTCATCTACTATTTGTAAAACACTAGGGGCTTTTCCAATATGATATTCTGCAATGATAAAAAGATTTTTACTGTTTATATAACATATACTTTGAGGAACTGCTCCTTCCTTTAATCCAGGAATAGGTGCTAGGTAAGTAGCCGTATTAAAAAAGTCATTATATTTTGAATAAGTTTTTGGGTTTATTTGTTCAACTGTATAATGATTTGGGCTTTTATTTATTTCAATTTTTAATATCCATAGAAAAAATTTTAATAAAAGTACTAAGAAAAGTAGGATGCAAATAATCAAAATAATTTTTTTAAAGATTTTTTTCATAGATTGTCCTTTCTTTAAAAAGCATAATTTTGCTTCTTTATGCTATAATAAATATAAATTATAAATAAATATTTTGCAAGGTTAGGTGAATTATGAAAGCATTGATTACAGGAGCAAGTAGTGGTATTGGTAGAGATATGGCGTATTACTTAGCGGATTTAGGTTACGATTTAATACTTGTTGCTAGAAGAAAAGAAAGATTAGAAGAAATAAAAAAGAACGTGAATGTATCTGTTCAAATTATTGTTATGGATTTATTAAAAGAAGAAAATGTATTTAATTTACATAAACAAGTACAAAAAGAAAATATTGATATTCTTATCAATGATGCTGGTTTCGGTTTATTTGGAATGTTTAATAAAACGGATTTAAATCGTGAACTTGAAATGATCGATTTAAATATAAAAGCTTACCACATATTAACAAAACTATTTTTAATTGATTTTATGAAAAGAGATTCTGGTTATATATTAAACGTTTGCTCTAGTGCAGGTTTTTTAGCAGGACCTCGTTTAAATACGTATTATGCCAGTAAGAATTATATTACCAAACTTACAATGGCTATCTATGAAGAATTAAGACATCAAAAAAGTAATGTTCATATTAGTGCTTTGTGTCCAGGGCCTGTTGCTACGGAATTTAATAAAGTGGCAAAAGGAATCTTTAATCTTAAAGAAATGCCTAGCGAAAAAGTGGCTAAGTATGGTATAGATAAAATGTTTAAAAAGAAACTTATCATTGTACCAGGATTAAGTGTCAAACTTGGTTTATTCTTAAATCGTTTTGCTCCTTGGAAATTATCAATGGCCATTACGTATCAAATTCAAAAAAGAAAAAGTCCCAATTTAAAATAATCTATGTTATACTACTAGTAAGGTGGAACATATGAAAAACAAAAAGGAAAATAAAAGTTTTTGGATTCTTTTCTTTCTAGCTTTATTTGGCCTATCTGTAGGAGTTTTTGATAATTACCGCGAACTATGGATGAGCACAAATGGTTTGTCTACAACTTCTATTAGTCATATTATCAGTATTTCTTATATTGTAACTGTCTTGGTTTTGTTTTATTTTACGATTAAGATGAGTGCTTCAAAATTAAAATGGGGAATATGTGTTTCTCTAGTTTTAAATATGATGACGGGGACTTTACTTATTTATTTAAATGGAACTGGGAATTTCTTTTTTATCAAGTTTTTTATGTTTTTTGATATTGCTTTTAGTCAACTAATCTTGGCTAGTGTTTATCCACTTCTTATGAGTTTAGAAAAAAGTGATGTTTTATATACGAAAAAAGATATGATCGAATCTTTATTTAGTAAACTTGGTTTTTTATTCGTTGCTATTTTTTTAGGTAAAACAATATTTCATACAGTCATTGATTATAATATCTGTTTATTGCTTTCTATTATTTTTAATTTTTTATCTTTCTTTATCTTACTCCCTATTTCGGTTGAAAGTAAGAAAAAGAATTCTTTTGATATCAAAAAAACATTGAAGTATTTTAATAAAAATAAAGTACTCTATCAGTTTTTATTTGTTAATGGATTAGCAGAAATTATATGGGGCTCTGTTTTAGGTATGCCTATGCTTTTGTTAACGAATAATATGGGTTTTGATTCAAATTACGCAAGCTTTTTCATTTTAGGTTTAGGTATATGTTCTAGTTTATTATCTATTCTTATTGTAAATCATTTTAATTTTAAGAATGATAATCATAATTTATTTGTCAAATTTGGTGTACGTATTCTTTTCTATTTTCTAGTGTTTATTACGAAAAATGAAATTTTATTTTTGTTTACTCTTATGTATTTATTAGTATTTGATCAACCTTATGGGTTTTTATTCTCTGGATATTTTATCAATCATATAAAAGAAGAATATGCTCTATTTTTAACAACTTTGCGTTATTGTAGTAGTTTACTTGGTAAAGCGATAGGAACTTTTATATGTGGTGTAGTATTCCATATGAACTTAAGAATTTTTATTCTACCTGCTTTACTATTAGGTGTATTCCATTATATATTTGCTAGACAACTATTAAAGAAAAAAACTAACTTAGAAGGTTAGTTCTTTTTAGAATATCGCTTTTTGTTACATTTTTAAGGAAAGAAAATTAATCTTTTTCCTTTTTTAAATCTTCTATTTCATCTAGTGTTAAACCTGTTGCTTCTGCTATTTGTTCATCAGTTCCTAGTTTCATTTGTAAGAGTTTCTTTGCTGTTTCTTTATGAGTATCATCAACAATCATTTGCTTTATTCCTGCTTCATCCATTGCCTTTTTATCATAAAATAAATAGGCATCTAATGGATCATCATAACTCTCAACCTTTTGATTCACTTTCTTCATCATTTCGCTTTCACCATAAACCTCTTTACGTCGCCTTTTATCTCCACATACGAAGATATACAAAAGCCACTTTAAATCCCTTTCATTTAACTTTTCAATCTCATTATAATCGATTTCCGTTAATAAATCTACATTTATATCAAAGATTTCAATATTTTTATCTCTTGCTATATGATATTCTTCTTCCATTACAACACTATGATAGATAAATTTTTTCTTTTTATAATAGTCATAGTTATTAATATTGATTTGGACAATAGGTTTGATTTGGTATTTTTCTTTTGGCTTTATTTGTTTTAAATAAAGTTGCGCGATATAGGCATTATTTTTGATTCGTAAATCTTGACTATTTCGATAATTGATTTCGATATTGACATAGTTTTCTTTTGTATCGTAAATAACATCAACTTCCTGATTTTTTACATTTTTATTTACATTTACTTCTGGATTAATAAGGGTTAAATTGTTCATGACATCTTCTTTTTTTAGATGCAAGAGTACTGCAATAACACTAGCAACATATTCCTTACAATCCTCACTACGAAATATTTTTTTAGCAAATTCATCTTTTAATAATACTTTTTGTTCTGTAATCATAACTTAATTTCCTTTCAATTTTATTCAACCAAAACCCCCTAGGAATGGTTTTCGAATGAATATGGTTGGTTATTATAGAGTAAAAAAATCTATTTTCAAGCGTTTCGACACAACTAGAACAAACTTATCAATTTACGACAAATTATGCTATGAAAATTTGTATAAAACAAACCTAATTCCAACATGATGAACATAGAATATTTTAGGAGGAAATTATGTTTGATAATTATGGAATAGAAATTGCCCAAGTATTTAAAAAGGCAGAAAAAATTCGTAAAGATTTAAGACATCCCTATGTAGGAAGTGAACACTTATTACTCGCTATATTAAGTGAAGATAATGAAGTTACACGTGTTTTAAAATCCTATGGATTAAACTATAGTACCTTTGAAACAGAACTTGTAAATATTGTAGGAAAATCAAACAAAGAAACTGATTTTGTTCTTTATACACCTCTTTTAAAAAGAATTATTGCTGCGTCTTTAGAAGATGCTAAAGAAAATAATGGAGGAAAAGTAACAGAAAGACATTTATTTCTTGCTCTATTAGAAGAAGGAGAAGGAATTGCTATTCGTATCATGCTTAGTTTAGATATTGATATCGATAGCATTTATGATGAACTGAAATATAATCTAGTAGGAAATGGAAAAGAAAAATTAACGTTATTTGAAATAGGAAATAACTTAAATAAAACAGTATCTAATACCGAAAAAACAATTGGAAGAGAAGAAGAAATCTCATCTGTGATTGAATCTTTATTACGTAAGAAAAAAAGTAATCCTTTACTTATCGGAAAAGCAGGTGTTGGAAAAACAGCAATTGTAGAAGAATTAGCAAGAAGAATTAATAAAGGTTTAGTTCCCAATGAACTTAAAGATAAAACGATTGTTATGTTAGAGATGGGTTCTTTAGTTTCAGGTACGAAGTATCGTGGAGAGTTTGAAGAACGTTTAACAAAAATTATAAAAGAAGTCATTGAAAATAAAAATATTATTCTATTTATTGATGAAATTCATTCTATGATTAATGCTGGTGGTGCAGAAGGAGCAATAAACGCTGCTGATATTTTAAAACCTTATTTAGCTAGAGGAGATATTAAATGTATCGGAGCAACCACAACAGAAGAGTATTATAAAACTATTTATAAAGATAAGGCACTAGAAAGAAGATTTTACTTAATTGAAGTTGAAGAACCGGATGCAGAAAAAACAAAAGATATCTTACTTGGTATTAAAAAAGAATATGAAGAACATCATCATATTACGATTAGTAAGGAATGTATTTGTGATTTAGTAGAATTAGTAGACAAATATATAAAAAATAAAAGTAATCCGGATAAAACCATTGATTTATTAGATTTAATTTGTGCTCGTGTAAAAGTAAAAAATGTAGAATATGTAGGGTTAGAAAAAATCAATCAAGAGTTAGAAACTTTAAAAAAGAAAAAAGAAAAAGCGGTAGCAAAACACAACTTTGATTTAGCAATGGAATACAAAGAACAAGAAACAAAACTCTATAAAAAAATAGAGAATATGACAAAGAAAACAAAAACTTCTATTACCAAAAAAGATATTTTAGAAGCAATGGAAAAGAAGTTACATATTCCACTATTAGAAAATAAAAAGGAAACGATTCACAAAATTAAAAAGAATTTAGAAGAACATATTTTTGGTCAAGAAGAAGCCTTAGAAAAAATAATTCAAAATATGTGGTGGAAACTTCAGAATGAAGATAAAACGTTATCTTTATTACTAAATGGTCCTTCCGGTGTTGGAAAAACGGAAAGTGTAAAATGGGTTTCTAAAAGTTTAAAAGCCAACTTTATTCGTTTAGATATGAGTGAATACAATTTAGAAACTTCTGTGAATCGCCTTATTGGGGTTAGTGCAGGGTATGTAGGGTATGAAGACCAATATATTTTTCGTAGTGTTTTAGAACACCCTTACTCTATCATTTTAGTAGATGAAATAGAAAAAGCTCATCCTAGAGTTTTAAATTTATTTTTGCAAATTTTAGATGAAGGGTTTGTAACGTGTTCTAAAGGAGAAAAAATTGATTTTACACATACGAGTATTTTTATGACGAGTAATGTTGTTGACCATGAAAGTGTTGGTTTTGTCCAAAATAAAAACCAAACGTTAAACGAAACGTTTAGTAAAGAATTTTTAGGAAGATTTAGTGACATTATCACTTTTTCACCGTTAAAAGAAGAAGTATTAAAAGAATATACAAAGAAAAACTTAACCAATAAAAGTGTTACGTTTGAAACGCTCGAAAAACAAGCAGAATGTGAAAAATATGGTTTGCGAAACTTAAAAAAATTAATTTCGAAATATAATAGTGAAATAGATATTGAAATTCCTTTATAAGTTTGCTAAGATAAGAATGTAATAACGAAATTGCAATTGTTACATTATTACAAATTTCTTATTTATGGTCAAAGCATAAATAGTTTACAAAAAATAGTTTAGAACGCTTTCTAGACTATTTTTTTCTTGAAAATTTTTTAAAAAATACCAATTTTAACGAAATTGGCTCAAAAAAGGTAAATTGTCGCAACAATTTGCCTTTTTCTCATGAGAATTTGAGCAAAAGTTGCTAGAAATCGCAAAATTGGTGATTTGCATTTTCTTTTTTTCTTTGCTAAAGTGTTCCTGCGAGCCGCAAAAGTAATGGGTTTGCCACCAAAATTTTAAAAGAAATCGAGGTGGTCCAAATGGACAAGAAAGACTATTTGATAGTTATCTTGTTATGGATAATTATCCGCCTAATCGAAAAGATTAGATAAAGCAAAACGACTCTTCAGGGGAACCTGGTTGGTATTTGAAAGGATAATAAAAACACCATCTCTTTACAGAGTGGTGTTTGCTACACAATGGCAAGCACTATACTTAGTGGCTCGCTTTAATTGATTATAAACCATTTTAAATAAAAATGCAAATCGTTTTACATAAGAACTGTTTCTAGACTATTTTTTCTTTTCTTTAATTGTGTTATACTACTAAATAGAAAAAAGTCTTTAGAAAGGAAGAATGTTATGAGAACAAGATTTGCTTATAATCCCTCTAAACCTTTTGATTTAGTGGAGTTAAGAGATTGCTTGTATTCTTATTTAATTGCCAAACACGAAGGTGGTACTTTTGTTGTCAGTATTGAGGATGCGAATCAAGAAAACTATGACTTAAAAAACGAAGAAAACTTTCATGCACTTCTTCCAATCTTTTCTATAAATTATGATGAAGGTCCTAAAAAGGAAAGTTCTACTTCTTATATTCAAAGTGAACGTTTAGAAATTTATAAATCCTATGCCGAAAAATTAGTGAAAAAAAATAATGCTTACTATTGTTTTTGTACAAAAGAAGAATTAAATCGTAAACGTTTAGAAGCTACTGAAAAGAAAGAAAACTATCAATATGATAAAACCCATAGAAATTTTCCAAAAGATGAAGCCTTAAGAAAAATTGGTTTAGGAGAAAAATATGTCATACGTGCTGCTATGCCAGAAGATGAAATTCCAACTACTTTTAATGATTTAGTCTATGGAGATATTTCTATACCCAATACTTCTTTAGATGACTATATCTTAATCAAAAGTGATGGAACCCCTACTTATATGTTTGCTAGTGCTCTAGATGATGCACTCATGCAAATTGATATTGTCATGCGTCCTATTCATACGTTATCTAGTACATCAAAATATATCCATTTGTATACGAGTTTAGGTTTTCCCATACCAAAGTTTTTACATTTACCCAATATTCTTGGTTTAAGCGAAAAAAAAGATACACTAAATGATTTACTGTATCAAGGTTTTTTACCAAATGCTATTTTAAACTATGTAGTACTTCTAGGATGGAATCCAAAAACCAAACAAGAACTTTTCTCTATGGAAGAATTAATACGTGTTTTTGATTATAAAAATATTGTCAAAAGACCGGCACATTTTGATATGCAAAAACTAAAATGGTTTAATCGTGCGTACATTAAAAAAATGGATGAAGAAACCTATATCAACTATGTGCGTCCTTATTTAGAACGATGCTATGATTTAACAAAATATAGTAAAGAATGGGTTCGTACTTTACTACTTGCTTATAAAACAAAAATCTCTTTTGCTTCTGAAATTGGTTTCTTAACGCATCAAATATTTACTGATTTAATAGAATTAAATGAAGAAGCTGTTACGTATTTAAAAGGAGAAAAAAGTATACCAAATACCCTTTTAAAATTTAAAGAAACCATTAAAAGCTGTACTACTTGGACCAAAGAAAGTTTAAAAGAAAACTTAGAAAATTTAAAAGAACAATGTCAGGTAGAAGATGTTTTCTTTTATATGCCTATACGGGTTTCTTTAACAGGAACAAAAGAAGGTATTCCTTTTTATGATTTAATCTATTTACTAGGAAAAGAAAAAATCTTAAATCGTATGGAAGAAATTATTTAGGAGGTTTATTTATGAAACTATTTAATACATTAACAAAAGAAGTAGAGGAATTTATTCCCAATGATAAAACGTGCATTAAAATGTATACGTGTGGACCAACGGTTTATCACTATGCTCATATTGGGAATCTAAGGACTTATATTTTTGAAGATATTTTAGAAAAGTCTTTAAACTATTTAGGTTACCCTGTCAAAAGAGTTATGAATATCACGGATGTTGGACATTTAGCAAGTGATTCCGATACCGGAGAAGATAAGATGCTTAGTGGTGCCAAAAGAGAAAAGAAGTCTGTATTAGAAATTGCTGAGTTTTATACTGAAGCGTTCAAAAAAGATTTTGCTTCTTTAAATATTAAATGGCCAGATACTGTATCCAAAGCAACCGATAATATCCTAGAATACATTAAAATTATTACCAAATTAATTGATACTGGTTATGCCTATCAAAGTGGTGGTAATGTTTATTTTGATACTTCCAAGTTAGAGGATTACTATAAACTTACCAACCATAAAATAGATGATATGGTGGTAGGAGCCCGTGAAGGCGTAGAAGAAGATCGTGCCAAAAAAAATCAAGCCGATTTTGCTTTATGGTTTACAAAGTCAAAATTTGATAGTCAAGAATTAAAATGGGATTCTCCTTGGGGTGTAGGGTATCCTGGATGGCATATTGAATGTTCTGGTATTAGTATGAAGTTTTTAGGAGAATACCTAGATATCCATTGTGGTGGTGTTGATAACATATTTCCGCATCATACGAACGAAATTGCCCAAAGTGAAGCCTACTTAGGACATAAATGGTGTAATTATTGGATTCACGGAGAACATTTAAATGATGCGAGTGGTAAAATGAGTAAATCAAAAGGAGACTTCTTAACCCTTTCTTTATTACAAGAAAAAGGATATAATCCTCTTGCATATCGTTTTATGTGTTTAAATACTTCCTATCGTAAAGTTCTAGTCTTTACTTATGAATCTTTAGATAATGCAACTAACGCTTATCAAAAACTAAAAAGTAAAATTAAATCTTTACAATCTACTGGAGAAGTCGATGCTTCTAAATATCAAGAATACGATCTAAAATTCAAAGAATGTATTGGAGATGATTTAAATACTTCCAATGCTCTTACCTTACTTTATGATTTATTAAAAAGCGATATAACAGATGCAACCAAACGAGCTTTAATTACTTCTTGGGATAAAGTATTTTCTTTAGACTTACTAAAAGAAGAAAATGAAAAGTTAGATAAAGAATGGATTGAACAAAAAATAGAAGAAAGAAAAATAGCCAAAGAAAATAAAGATTACAATCGTGCAGATGCTATTCGTAATGAATTAGAAGAAATGGGTATTCTATTAAAAGATACAAGAGAAGGAACAACCTATACCCTTAGATAGGAGAAAAAAATGGATTTACTTATATTAATACTAATGCTTATTATTCCTGCTATTGCAAGTTTCATAGTGAATAGTAGTTATAGTAAATATCGAACTATAGAAAATGAAGGAAAAATAACTGGTTTTGAAGTAGCAAGAAAAATACTTGATCAAAATGATTTAAAAGATATTTATATTGTAGAAGTAAATGGAAACTTAACGGACCATTATGACCCAAAAAGAAAAGTTGTTCGTTTATCAAAAGAAGTATTCCACGGTAGTAGTATTGCTTCTTTAGCAGTTGCTGCTCACGAATGTGGACACGCTATACAAGATAAAGAAGGCTATACGTATATGAGACTTCGAAGTTTCCTTTATCCTGTTGTTCACTTTGCTACCACTTTTTCTTATTTAGTTCTTTTTATTGGATTACTTGCTGAATCTTTTGAAATGATATGGCTTGGCATTACTCTTGTTGGAACAGGACTTATTTTTCAACTTGTAACCCTTCCTGTAGAGATTGATGCCAGTCGTCGTGCTAAAAAAGAAATTGATACCTTAAAGTTAGCAAATACTGATGAACAAGAAGGTGTTTCTTCTATGTTAAAAGCAGCAGCAGGAACTTATGTAGCAGGGGTATTAGCAAGTGCTTTAGAACTCATACGTTTAATTCTTATTTTTGGTCGAAGAGAAGATTAATTCTTCTTTTTTTTATGTCCTTAAATCGACAAAAAATTTAAACTTTTTTTGTTATTATAGCAACTTTAAGAAAGGAAGTATTATTATGTTTTAGAAATTGCAAAGAGTAAACTTGAAGTTCCAAATTGGAACTTCAAGTTAGTGTTAAATTTGCATCTCACTTTATAAAAAAGAATGCAAAGTTTCAAGGTTTCAAAATGAAACCTTGAAATAGACTAATAGTTGTTTTTTGGTCACAATTTGTGACCAAAAAAAAGAAGATAGAAAAATAAAACTTGAAGTCGCAAATTGCGACTTCAAGATGAAATGTTTGATGAAATTAAAAACTAATAAGTTTTGGTCCCAAACTGGGACCAAAAAAATAGAAAAGTGGGTAGAGATTATGAATGGAATTCTTTAAGACCAAAATTTTCGACCTTAAGTGTAAGTAACGTTATATAATTTGCAATAAGTAAACTTGAAGTCCCAATTTGTGACTTCAAGTTGAAACAATTGATGGAATTAGAAAGTTATTATATCTAATTCTAAGGTTCCAGTTTGGGACCAAAAAATAGAAAGAGATAAGTAGTTATGAACGAAATAACAAAAGAAAAAGTAGAAAATTTAATTTATGAAATAAGGGGAAAGCAAGTAATGCTCGATAGTGATTTAGCAAGGCTTTATCAAGTTGAAACCAAGAGAATTAATGAAGCAGTATATAGAAATATTGAGAAATTTCCTGAAAGATTTTCTTGGATTTTAAATAATATAGAAGAAGAAAACTTGAGGTCGTAAATTGCGACCTCAAGTTTAAAACAATATGGTGGTAGAAGATATAATAGTAGAGTTTTTACTGAACAAGGCGTTGCTATGCTTGCTACAATATTAAAATCAAAAATTGCAACCGAAGTCAGTATCAGAATTATGGATGCCTTTGTAGCAATGAAAAAATATATAAGTACAAATTTAATAGAACAAAAATATATTAATAATTTAGTCATAGAAGATAATAAAAGGATAAATTTATTAGAAGAGTCATTTTCCAAATTTGAAGAAAAGAAAAAAACGAATGAAATTTATTTTAATGGTCAAATCTATGATGCTTATTCAAAAGTAGTTGATATCTTTAAAAGTGCTAAAAAAGAACTTGTAATCATAGATGGTTACGCCGATAAAACTATATTAGATTATATAAAAGAATTAAATATAGAAGTAACGTTAATTGTAAAAGAAAGCAGTTTATTACACGAACTTGATATAGAAAAGTATAATCGACAATATCATAATCTAAAAGTAATTTATGATAATACATTCCATGACCGTTATTTTATATTAGATAAAGAAATTATCTACCATTGTGGAACTTCTTTAAATCATATTGGAGAAAAAACATTTTCTATCAATTTATTAGAAGATGAAATTGTAAAAGAGTCATTGTTAGAAAAAATAGAAAGTAAAAAGTCATAAAATAGTATATTGATTTTTGGTTCAAAATTGGAACCAAAAAAGTGATAATAAAATTTTGAAGCTCCTTAAAATGAAACTTCAAATTGAAATAATATATGTGTAATTAGAACTCATCCACAATTTTAAAAGTATAGAGTGAAAAAGAACCAAAAATATGTAAAAAAGCATAAAATTCATAAAATATTCAAAAAAGGTATTGCATAAAACCATTTAATTTGATAAGATTTTTATTGTAAGGAGGATATAAAATATTATGGAAAAAAGAAACACAATATTACTAACAGTAATAGCAATCGCTACTTTATTAGTATCAGTTGTAGGAGCAACCTTTGCATACTTTGTAGCATCAACTCAAACTGAGGGAGCAGGTAGTTCAGCTAATACAACTACTCAAAAAATGAATGGAGCAAATTTAAACTTTACTAGTACAGGTGAAGTATTAAATATGTTAGATTATCCCGGAGGATTAGGAATCTATGAAGCAACAGCTACAATTTCGAAACAAGAACGTACTGATGCAAATGATTATAAAGGAACTTTTAATTTAAAAATCACTTATACCAATTTAACAAATACTGATTTAGAGTGGGAATTATGGATGATAAAATCTAAGATTGGTGATTTATCTGTTGCAACAGATGTTGGTGGATTTGATAAAATAACAACTTGTTCATTAAAAGAACAAACTGTTGGACCAAATACATATTATTGGTATGCAGATGCTAGCGATCCAAATGATAATTATAATGCAGGAGAACGTTGTGATGCGGAAGCAATCAGAAATGCTGTTAAAGATGCTAGTGGTTCATTAATTGCCTATGGAGATTTAAAACATGGACAAACAGATAAAGCTATTACTAGTAGTTCTACTAATGGAGATGAATCAGGAATTAAGTTTGGAGAAACTCTTAGTGATAGTAGTGACCCTATAAAGTCAGAAAAAGAGGGAATTACTAGTAATCAATTAGGTGGAAGAACTTTAAATACTACTACAGGTGAAGATTCTAAAGTATACTACTTAGTAGTAAAATATCCAAATAATAAAGATGACCAATCTACCGATGCTGGAAAAGCAATTAGTGTTAAACTTGAAATTGATGGAGAAGGAAATTCAGTATTATATACACCTGAAGATTAATAAGAATCAAAACAAAGTTAAAATCGAAGAGAACTATTGGAAGAAACCAATAGTTTTTTTAATGAAGAAATAAGAATGCATAAGTTTTGATTTTATTTTTAAAAAAATTAATATATATAATGAAAAATGGCAATCATCATTAGATCTTTTGATGATTGCCTTTCGCGTTTTTATTCACTTTTTTATAAAAAAGATTATTTTCTATTTTCTTTTATTACCCATTTTTATCAATTTTGAACATGCTTAGCTTCATTTGGGTACATTAATACATTTTAATTTAAAAATGCACTATATTGTTATTTAAATGGCAATTAAAGATATTAATTAAAAAGAAAACTATTTCTAGTCTTCTTCTAATAACCAATCAATTATATTTTTATGAATAATTCCATTTTGAGAATAATCAAGTTTATCAGTTGAAATTACGTACTTAAGATAGTTATCTTTAATAGATTCATAAGCTCCAAATTCTCTTTCTTCACAGGTTTTTTCAGCTAAAGTAAATGTTACTTGATAATATTCTTTTTGATTATGCTTTGTAGCTACAAAATCAATTTCTTTTCCATTATTATTACCGATACTTACATTATAACCTCTTACAATTAATTCATTATAGACAATATTCTCTAAATAAGCTCCATATTGAGTTTTTTTGTTTGTATTTAGAATTTGGCCTAATCCTAAATCCGTTAAATAATACTTGTCTTTTCTAGAAAGTATCTTTTTCCCTCTTATATCATATAAAGATACTTTTGAAAATAGCATCGCTGATAATGCATAGTCTAAACATTCATATACTGTTTTTGTTGATATAGGTATTTTTTCCTTTTCAAACTCATTTAACATGTTTTTAGGAGAAAATGTTTGAGATGGATTGGTAACTAAATATTCCATTACTCTTTCAAATAATGTAACATTTGAGATATTATTTCTTTTTATTATATCCTTTAATATAATTGAATTGAAAACATCCATCAAGTAATTATTTCTCGCTTCTTCTGATTGATATTCAAATCTTTGAGGCATACCACCCCACATTAAGTAGTCATTAAAAGCATCTTCTATTTCTTTTGGATCTGTTAAATTTTTTAATTTAACTATTTCTTTGAATGAAAAGGGATTAATTTTAAAACTTACATATCTGCCGGAGAGAAGGGTTGCAAGTTCACTCGATAATAGTTTTGAGTTGGAACCCGTTATAAAAATAGAAACGTTTAAAGTAGCTTTAAAAGAGTTAATTGCTTTTTCCCATTCATTTACAAATTGAATTTCATCAAAAAACAAGTAATATTTTTTGTTATCTACTATTTTATCTTTTATAAAATTGTTTAAATTTTTATAATCTTGAATTGAAGAATAAGAAACATCTTCAAAATTTATGTATATAATATGTTGATTGTTAATTCCACTGTCTTTTATTTCTTCAATTATTTGTTTTAATAATACGGATTTACCACATCTTCTCATACCAATTATGACTTTAATAATGTCAGATGAATAAAATTCTCTTATTTTTTCTAGATAATTTTCTCTTTTAAGCATATAATATCACCATTTACATAATAAAATAAAGCTGCAAAAAAGTCAATATATTTTCCTGTAGGAAAATAAAATATAAATTTTTTAAATTTATTTTCCAAAATAAATATTATAAATTTCGCATACTTTGTAGCATCAACTCAAACTGAGGGAGCAAGTAGTTCAGCTAATACAACTACTCAAAAAATGAATGGAGCAAATTTAAACTTTACTAGTACAGGTGAAGTATTAAATATGTTAGATTATCCCGGAGGATTAGGAATCTATGAAGCAACAGCTACAATTTCGAAACAAGAACGTACTGATGCAAATGATTATAAAGGAACTTTTAATTTAAAAATCACTTATACCAATTTAACAAATACTGATTTAGAGTGGGAATTATGGATGATAAAATCTAAGATTGGTGATTTATCTGTTGCAACAGATGCTGGTGGATTTGATAAAATAACAACTTGTTCATTAAAAGAACAAACGGTTGGACCAAATATATATTATTGGTATGCAGATCAAGGAAATACTAGTGATATTTATAATACGGGAGAATGTTGTGATGCAGAATCTATATGAAGTGCTGTTCAAGGTGCTAATGGTGAATTGATAGCTTATGGAGATTTGAAAAATGGACAAGAAAGCCAAAAAATTGACAAAAATACTCAAAGTACTGATAATAGCATTAAGTACAGTGAAGAAGAGGGTACTTTAACTAGTGATCCTTTGAAAGAGGCCAAAACAAAAATTAAACAAAATAATTTAGGTGGAAGAACTTTAAATACTAAAGATGGAGAAAGTTCAAAAGTATATTATTTAGTAGTAAAATATCCAAATGCACAAACTGATCAAACATCTAAAGATAGTGGTAAGGATATATCTGTTAAATTAGATGTTGCTGCAGGTTCAGGTTATACTACTCTTGCTGCAGATTAAGACTAAAATATTTAAAATCCAAGATGAATAGATTTTACTCTATTTATTTTTTTATGCTATTTTTAATAAAAAAAGTTTGCCATTAGCATTTTAACCATTACCATTTATGTTTTTATTCATTTCTTTATATAGGTAAAGATAAATTTTTTATTTTACTAGATATTTTATTAAATATATTTCTATATATTTCATTATTTTTTGTATTATTTGCAATAAATTATCATATATTAATATAAATATTATATAAAAATTATTGAAAAGTATATGAATTAATGATATTATTATATAGAAAGGAAGTATGTTTATGGCAAGTACTAATACTATAATTAGTGTTCAAATTGATAAAAAAGATAAAGAACAAGCCACAAAAATCTTACAAAAGTTGGGTGTTTCTTTAAGTGGATTAATAAATATGACAATCAAACAAGTTATTATGAAAAAGCGTATTCCATTTGAAATTGCACTTTCACCAGAAGAAAATAATATTTCTAAATATTTTTCAAAAAAAGAACTAGATGCTATGGCAAAAGAACTTAAAAATATGGAAAAACACCCTGAAAAATATGAAAGCTATAATACTATAAAAGAATTATTTGAGGCTTTGGATAGTGAAGACTAATTTTGATTTAAAAACAAAATATAAAATTAAGTATTCAAATGATTTTAAAAAGAATTATAAAAAAATATTGAAACAGGGGAAAGATATAAATAAATTAAAACTAGTTATTGAAAAATTAGCGAATAAAGAATTGCTTGATGCAAAATACAAAGACCATTCTTTATATAATGATAAACGATTTAAAGATTGTCGAGATTGCCATATAGAACCTGATTGGTTACTAATATACAAGTATTTAGATGATGAAATAATACTCTTATTAATTAATACAGGTAGTCATAGTGAAATATTACATAAACAAAATTAATAAGTAATCTTTATATATTTGTAGCATGTGTAATTATATTTTTAAAACTTGACAATTGTAATATCAAAGAATACAACGGAGTTTAATACTATAATGTCAACAAAAGGGAATAATAATTGACAAAAAAACGAGAATAATAGATAATAAAGTTATGAGAATGGGTGATTATATGTCAGACAATAAAAAAACTCTTATTATATCAATAGTAGCAGTGATAGTATTTATAGCAGCAATATCTGCAGCAAGTTATGCTTTTTATACTGCAAAAACAAACACTGAAGGTGATACCGTTGAAGTCAATAACGTAACAGCAAAAGTAGAAACAACATTAAAAGATGATGGTGCTCTTACTGTAACAATGATACCTGGAGATACATTTGAAAAAACATTTTCAATTACGAATAATGGACCTGATTTGAGTTTTTATATTGCGGTATTGAATTTAAAAAATGACTTTACTCATCCAGAAGATATTACTTACGTATTAACTGAGGAAAATCAACAAATTGGTGATGGACAGTTTCCAAGTGGTACTCAGGCTAGTGCTGATTTAAGTAAAAATTCAGTTACCGTAAAAAATGGTGAAACAAAGAATTATAAATTAACGATTACATATCAAAATACAAGTGAAGACCAAAGTGGTGATATGGGAAAAGCAATAAGTGGTCAAATATTTATTAGAGGACTTTAGTAAGATATAGAAAACTCTATATCTTATTTTTTTGGAGGAATATAGATGGACATAGTAAATAAATTAGCAAATGATCTAAATATAAAAAAAGAACAAGTACAAGCGGTTTTAAAGTTATTGAGTGAAGATTGTACAATACCCTTTATTGCTAGATATAGAAAAGAAGTAACAGGGGCTTTAAATGAAGAACAAATTGGTGAAATAGAACAAAGTTATAAATATTTATGTAATTTAGAAAAAAGAAAAGAAGATGTTCTACGACTTATAAAAGAAAAAGATTTATTAACTGATGAATTAGAAGCAAAGATTAAGGCTTGTGAAAAGTTAGTAGAAGTAGAAGATTTATATAGACCATTTAAAGAGAAAAAGAAAACAAAAGCAACAGAAGCGATTAAGTTAGGTTTAGAACCATTAGCAAAGAAAATCATGGCTTTTCCAACGAATGGAAGTATAGAGTCTTTAGCAAGTGGTTTTGGAATGGATATAGATAAAGCTGTTGTAAATGCTTCCTATATTATTAGTGAATGGATTAGTGATAATGCTAGTTTAAGAAGTAGAGTAAGACAATTGATATTTAATACGGGTTTTATTACAAGTAAGAAGAAAAAGAATAGTGAAGACGTAAAAAAAGTTTATGAAATGTATTATGATTTTAGTGAACGTATTAAGTATGTAAAACATTATCGTGTTCTTGCTATGAATCGTGGAGAAAAAGAGGGTATTTTATCAGTAAGTCTTACGTATGATGAAGATAAGATTTTAGAGTTATATAAAGAAAGAGTGATTAAGAATAAGGATTCGTTTGTGGTTCCTATTGTTCTAGATGCTATTAAAGATGCTTTAAAAAGATTAATTTTACCAAGTGTCGAAAGAGAAATAAGAGCAGAGTTGTTTGAGAGTGCTAGTCATGAAGCAATTAAAACGTTTAAGGAGAATTTAGAGAAATTATTGATGACGAAACCAATTAAGAATAAAACAGTAATTGGTTTTGACCCTGCTTTTCGTACCGGCTGTAAACTGGCTGTTTTAAACCCATATGGAGAAGTTTTAGAGATTGCAACGATTTATCCTCACGAACCTCATAAAAAGGTTGTAGAGGCAACAAAAACGCTTAGAGAGTTAATTACAAAGTATAATGCCAATATTATTGCGATTGGAAATGGAACGGCTTCTCGTGAAAGTGAATTTTTTGTAGCAGAAGCCATTAAAGGTTTAGAGGTTCAATACAATTTAGTGAGTGAAGCAGGTGCAAGTGTGTATTCGGCAAGTAAGTTAGCGATTAGTGAATTTCCAGATTTAACGGTTGAAAAAAGAAGTGCGATTTCGATTGGTAGAAGAATACAAGACCCTTTATCAGAACTTGTAAAAATTGACCCGAAAAGTATTGGGGTTGGAGAATACCAACACGATGTTAATCAAACGGATTTAGCAGAAGCCTTAGATTTTACTGTATCGAAAATTGTAAATGAAGTGGGTGTGAATATTAATACAGCAAGTGAAAGTATTTTAAAGTATATTTCTGGATTAAATAAAAAATGTATTGAGAGTATTATAAAGTTTAAGAAAGAGCATTCTTTTAAAAATAGGGAAGAAATTAAAAAACTTACTGGGATTTCCGATAAAATCTATGAGCAAGCGATTGGTTTTTTAAGAATTAATGATGGGGATAATCCACTTGATAAAACAAAAATCCATCCAGAGAGTTATGCTCTTACGATGAAGATACTAGATTCTTTAGATTTGGATTTAAATAAGAAGGATGAGCACTTTAAGAGTGTAGTGGAAAGTGCGGATGCAAAAAGTTTAAGTAAGAAATTAAATGCCGATATTTATACCGTAGAAGATATACTAAAAGAACTACTTACACCGGGACTTGACCCAAGGGATAGTTTAGAGGATGTACTTTTAAAAAGTGATGTGTTAACGATTGATGATTTGAAAGTAGGAATGGAACTTACGGGGACAATTCGTAATGTGGTGTCTTTTGGGGCATTTGTGGATATTGGACTTCATAATGATGGATTAATTCATATTTCTAAGTTGAGTAAAGATTTTGTTAAAAATCCTTTGGATGTGGTACATATCGGAGATATTGTTACTTGTACGGTGGAATCTATCGATAAGGAAAAAGAGAAAGTGAATTTAAGTTTGATATAAACTGCTAATTTTATGTAAAAATATAAAAAGTTTGCAATCGATTGCAAACTTTTTGCTTTAACGTTAATCTTTTTCCTTTTTTAAATCTTCTATTTCATCTAGTGTTAAACCTGTTGCTTCTGCTATTTGTTCGGCAGTTCCTAGTTTCATTTGTAAGAGTTTCTTTGCTGTTTCTTTTTTTGCTTTTTGTCTACCTAACTCTTCAAAACCACAATTATCAAGATATTCTTTGTCATAGTATAACCATTGATTTAGAAATGCTTGATAGTTATCTATTTTGTCATTTACCTTCTTCATCATTTCACTCTCCCCATAAACCTCTTCTCGTAGCCTTTTATCTCCACATACAAAGATGTATAAAAGCCATCTTAAATCCCTTTCATTTAATTTCTCAATTTCATTATAATCGATTTCATTTAATAAATCTATATTTATATCAAAGATTTCAATATCTTTGTTACGAATGATGTGATGTTTTGTTTCCATTACAACACTATGATAGATAAATTCATTTTTATTAAATACATCATAGTTGTTCAGGTTTATTTGGACAATCGGTTTAATTTTGGGATAGTTTTCTCCAGGTTTAATTTGAGTTAGATAGAGTTGTGCAATATAGCCAGTATTTTTAGTTTGCAACTCTATACTATTGTTATAATTAATCTCAATATTTACGATATGTTCATCTAAATCAAAAACAGCATCGGCTTCTTGGTTCTTTACATGTTCATTGATATTAATTTCATTATTCAATAGTTTTAGGTTATTTACTACATAGTCTTTTGGTAAATCTAAGACAGAAGCAATAATACTAGCAACATATTCCTTACAATCTTCTTCCTTTAATAGTTTTTTTGCATACTCATCTTTTAAATATCTTATTTCTTTCGTTTTCAATATACATTCCCCCTTGCTAAAAGATAAAATATTTATTATAATCAAAATATAAGTGTTACCGAAATAAAGTAACGCCTTAAAGGTTTTTGGCGTTATATCATAAGAATTTCTCTTATGATATGGCGCTTTTTTATGTTAATCGTAAAATAATTACGAAAAGCATAACTATAACAACGAGTAGAACAACAAGTAAATGATGTGATTCATTCTTCGTCATAACTATCAATCCTTTCTATTTATAGATTTGGAAGAATAATAAACAACCAAAACCCCCAAATTATAAAAGATAAAAATTGTAGTAGCGCCACCCTTTCACGGTAACGGGAAGTTATTATATAGATAAAAATATATATTTCAAGCGTTTCGACACAACTAGACAAAAGTTTTTTTCAAATAAAATAAAAAACTTTGCAAATAGGAAAATTACAAAGTTTTTTTGTGTTACCATATATAAAAATAGGAATAAATAAAAAAGGATGTTTTATGTGAATTAAAAGAAATTTTGATTGATTTTTTCGGTAACACGAGACGTTATTATAAAGCTTATTTTTTATTTTACAAGGCTTTCGACAAAACTAGACAAAAGATGTTTTTACTAAGTAATTTGTGTTATAATAAAAAAGGTGAAAGATATGAAAAAAAAGTGCTCTACATTTTTACTTTATTTTTTACTAATTACGTATTTAGAACTCATTAATAAACTATTAATGTTTAATAAATTACCAAGCAAAGAATTTTTAGTAGTTCTTTTGTTTAGTGCAAGTCTTTCTTTTTTATTTTCTTTTTTAAGTTCTTTAGGAAGCGAAAAAGTAAATAGAAGAATTACTTTGTTTTTGTTTGTTTTAACAACGGCATTTTATTTGTATAACTTTTTATATTGTTCTTTATTTTCCGTTCCTTTTTCTATACGAGATTTAGAACTAGTAAGTAATGCTTTAAGTTTTTATGAAATAGGACTTCATTTAGTCAATACTGACCTTATTCCGATTCTTTTATTTTTACTACCTTTTGTTTTGTTCTTACTTTATCGAAAGAATATTTTGTATGAAAAGAAAAAGATAAGTAGAAAAGTTGTTCTATTTTTGGCAAGTGTTCTTCTTTATATGGGTGCATTATTCTCTTTAAATCTAGATAAAACTTCTTTGTATTCTCCTTATAACTTATATTATAATTTGGATTCTATTACAACTTCTGCAGAAATTTTAGGTATGTTTACAACCCAAAGATTAGGTTTAAAAAGAAGTCTATTTGGTTTTGAAGAAAAGATTGTGAGTGAAAACAAAGTCGATACAAAAGAAGAAACCGTAGAGTATAACAAATTGGATATTGATTTTGATACATTGATTGCCAACGAAAAAGATGAAGAAGTAAAAAGTGTTTATGAGTATTTAAAAAATAAAGCCCCAACAAATAAAAACCAATATACCGGAATGTATAAGGGTAAGAATTTAATTTTTATCTTAGCAGAAGGGTTTAATTCGATTGCTGTAGATGAAGCAAGAACACCAACTTTATACAAATTAATTCATGAAGGTTTTCAATTTAATAATTACTATTCTCCAGAATTTTTAAGTACCACTGGAGGAGAATTCCAAGCGATGACAAGTTTAGTTCCTACACAAGAAATCTTAAGTCTATGGCGAAACCAACACCCAAATATTTACTATGCTATTGGTAATAGTTTTGGTAGACTTGGTTATAATACATTTAGTTATCACAATTGGTTTTATAAGTATTACAGTAGACATATTACCATGCCAACGCTTGGTTTCAATAATTTTATGGGTTGCCAAAATGGTATGGAGAAGAAAATCAATTGTAGTTGGCTTCCAAGTGATGTAGAAATGATTAATGCTACCTTTGATACCTATAAAGGAAATGCTCCATTTGTAACGTATTATATTACGGTGAGTGGACACGCTCCTTATAATTTCACTGGTGGTAATCGAATGGCGATTAAGAATAAGGATGTTGTAAAGGACCTACCGTATAGTGATACCGTAAAAGCATATCTTGCTGCACAAATGGAACTTGAATATGCTCTAGAAACATTAATTGCGGATTTAGAAAACGCAGGTATTTTAGGAGATACTGTTCTTGTATTAACGGGAGACCACTATCCTTATGTGTTTACGGAAGAGGAAGTCAATGAAATCTCTACTTACAAAAGAGATGAAATGGTGGAAGTCAATCATAGTAATTTAATTATTTGGAATACGAATAACAAACACGTAGAAGTGGATAAAGTTGCAAGTCAAATTGATGTTTTACCAACGATTTTAAATTTATTTGGAATTGAGTATGATTCTAGAATGCTCATTGGAAACGATATCTTTAGTGATGCAGAAGGTCTTGCTATCTTTGCCAGTCGTAGTTGGAGAAGTGATAAAGGGACTTACTTTAGTAATAAAGGCTTTGTAGGAGATGCGGATGATGCGTATATTGCAAGTATGAATACAAGGATTGCCAATAGTTTTACGATTAGTAAGTTGTTGTTAGAAAAAGATATTTATAGTCGTCTTAATTTAGAAGAGGGTGAATAAGATGTGTGGAATTGTTGGATTTATAGATAAGAAAACTAAACAAGAAAAAGAAGTTCTTATTAAGAAAATGGCCGACCGTATCAAACACCGTGGACCAGATGGAGAAGGGTATTATGTTACGGATGAAGTGGCTTTAGGACATAGAAGATTATCAATTATTGATTTATCTTTAGGTTCTCAACCCATGTATAACGAAACTGGAGATTTGGTTATCGTTTTCAATGGTGAAATTTATAACTATATTGAGTTAAAAGAAGAGTTAAAGCATCATCATACGTTTAAGACCAATAGTGATACAGAAGTGTTACTACACGGATATGAAGAGTGGGGAGTTGAACTACCCAAAAAATTACGTGGAATGTTTGCTTTTGCGATTTGGGATAGTAAAACAAATACATTATTTTGTGCAAGAGATAATTTTGGTATAAAACCTTTTTACTACTATCAAACGGATAGTACGTTTCTCTTTGCTAGTGAAATTAAGTCTTTTTTAGAGCACCCTGATTTTAAAAAAGAACTCAATGAGGAGATTCTAGGCCCTTATTTGTCTTTTAGTTTTACCCCTACAAATGAGACATTCTTTAAAGGTGTTTATCGTTTAGAACCGGGTAGTTATTTGGTGTATCAAGATGGAAAAATAAAAATGGAAAAGTACTATGAAATTGAGTTTAATCCGGAGAAACGAGATTTTAATAAAGTAGTAGAGGAAATTAATGAAACCATGAAAGAATCCGTGGATTACCATATGTTAAGTGATGTAGAAGTTGGTTCCTTCCTATCAAGTGGTATTGATTCATCCTATATTGTCAGTTTGGCAAGACCTGATAAAACCTATACCGTTGGTTATGACAATCCAAAATACAATGAAATTGAGTACGCTCGTGATTTAGCAGAGAAGTTAAATATTCATAATACAAGTAAGAAAATAACCAAGGAAGAGTATTTGGAAATTATACCCAAAATTCTTTATTATATGGATGAGCCTTCTAGCGACCCCGCAAGTATCATGCTTTATTTTGTTGCTAAGTTAGCAAGTGAAGATGTTAAAGTTGTTTTATCAGGAGAAGGAGCAGATGAATTTTTTGGAGGGTATAACAATTACCGAGAAGAAGTGGATTTAAAGTGGTACAACAAAATTCCTTATCCTTTACGCCATCTAGCGGCATTAGTTTTTAAATTACTACCCGAGTTTAGTGGACGAAATTTTGTGGTAAGACGTGGTATGAAATTAGAAAACGATTACATTGGTGTTAATAAAGTCTTTAGTGAACAAGAACGTAAAAAAGTTTTAAAAATTCAGGATACGATTGAGAATAAAACTTTGACAGCACCGGTATTTAAAACAGTGCAAAATAAGGACAATATCACCAAAAAACAAGCCATAGATATTCATTTTTGGTTAATCAAAGATATTTTACAAAAAGCGGACCGTATGACCATGGCGAATTCCATTGAAGGAAGAGTTCCTTTTATTGATAAAGAAGTTTTTCGTGTTGCGAGTCGATTAACAGAAGAAGATAAGGTAACTAAAGAGAATACGAAAGTGGCACTAAGAAGTGCTGCCCAAAAAGAAATTCCAAACGAATCCTATAAAAAGAAAAAACTAGGATTTCCAGTTCCTTTACGTGAGTGGTTAAGAGAAGAAGATGTGTATAATGAGGTTAAGAATACGTTCTTAACGGATTATGCAGGGAAGTTTTTTAACCAAAGCTATATCATAAAATTACTTGATTTGCATAAGAAGAAAAAGAAAGATACGTATAAAAAAGTATGGACCATTTATTCCTTTTTGAAATGGTATGAAATCTTTTTTATAAACGAGGAGGAAATTTAGATGAATGCTAAAAGAGACTATTGGATTATTGTGCCTATTTTGCTTGTCCTTATGAATATGTTTTTGGTAGCAACCAATCGTTATGATGTCATTGATACCTTTATATATGACCATATCCTTCGTACGAATTGGCTAACGAGTATTTTATTAGTGATTACGAGATTTGGTAGCACGGCGGTGATTGTAGGACTTTGTGTTTTGTTTCTTATATTTTACAAGAATAAAAAACAATTACTTGATTTATATGGTGCCATTATTCTTTCGACGATTATAAATAATGTTTTAAAGGTTATCTTTAGAAGACCAAGACCTGCTTTGATGACTATTCTTAATTTAGCATATGAAAAATCGTATAGTTTTCCAAGTGGACACGCAATGGCGACAATGACGTTTTATGGCTTCTTAATTTATATGCTTTATAAAAGTAAGGTACAAAAGTCTTGGAAAGTTATGGGTATTACGCTTTTAAGTCTTTTAATATTACTTGTTGGTTTTAGTAGAATTTATGTAGGTGTTCATTATTTTAGTGATGTTTTTACAGGATTCTTATGTTCTATCATTATTTTATTTTTCTATAGTAAAGCATTAAAAAAACTTCATAAAGAAGTTTAGTTTAAGATAAAAATACCAATCGTTAGATAAGTTGCAAAGAGTATCCATAAAAGATAAGGGATATTTAAAAGGGCACTTATCTTTTTTCTTTGATTGAATAAGTAGATGAGTAAGATTACTAGTAAATCAAGAAGTAGAATCCATACAATTGCAACAAAACGCCATTTTAGTAAGAAGAAGATAATGCTCCATAAGGCATTTACAAATAGTTGTAAGTAATAAATGACACTCGTTACTTCATCACTATCCTCTTTTTTAAATAGATAGTAGGAAATACCCATTAATAAATAAATGATGGTCCAAGCAATTGGAAATAATAATTTTGGTGGAGCAAGAGGTGGTCTTACTAAAGACGTATAGTCAATGGCGTCTTTTATAAGAAAACCAACAATCCCTCCAATGAGTAGAGGAAAAAATAAGTAAAATAAATTTTTAATCCATTGTTTCATAATAAATCCTTTCTACTATTATTGTATACTTAAGTTGTATAAATTATGTTATAGTAGCAAGATTTAAAGAAATGGATTGTCTTATTTTTTACGTTAAGATTCATCTTCTAAATCTTCAAATAACTCTTTAGCACTATGATATTTTTTGGTTTTAATTTTTCCATTTAGAATATCTTCACCTTCTTTTAGTGCCTCCAAAAGTTCTTTACTAGGTTTTGGATTTTCTACTTCAAAAGGAATGTCATTTCTTTTTACGACTTGTATTAATGCCATATTAATAAAAGTACTCATATTTAAACCTAAATCTTTTAAGATTTTAGATGCTTCCTTTTTCGTTTTTGTATCTACTTGTACATTTATAGTACTAGTTGAACTTGCCATGTTTTTCCCCCTTTATAAACTATATCATTTTTTTACAATAATATAAAGTTGTTAATAGTACAGTAATATTTTTTAAAATTACACTTAAATTATGTTATACTATTTTTAGATAGTTTAAAGGATTAGTTGGTGATATTTTCTATGAATATAAAAGAACAATTGGAAAATTATAAACCTTTTAATGAACAAGAAATAGTGGATAAAAACTATTTTTTAGAGTTTATATCTACATTCCAAAATACTTTAACAAGAGAAAATCTATTTGGCCATTTTACAAGTTCTGCTTTTATAGTGAATAAAGAAAGAACTAAGTTTTTAGGTGTTTATCATATTATTCAAGATGGTTGGACTTATCCAGGAGGACACGCAGATGGAGAAAGTGATTTACTTAAAGTAGCATTAAGAGAAGCAAAAGAGGAAACGGGTATAGAACCTAAAGTAGTAGATACAAACTTTTTTGGTATTCATTCGGGTCCTGTAGTTTCTCATATCAAAAGAAGAAAGTTTGTTCCAGCACATATTCATTTTGATTTTATCTATTTAATGGAAGCAGATGAAAATTTACCATTAATTTATCGAGAAAATGAAAGTAAAGGAATAAAATGGATATCTTTTAAGGATGCTGATAAAGAGAATTTTGTTACAAGTATTAAGCCTTCTATTTTGAAGTTAATTGATAAGATAAAAGAACAAAATTTATAACAATAAAAAAGTACATCACCAAATGTACTTTTTATACGCTTGCTTCTTCTTCAAGAGTTCTTGTACCCACTTTTATTGTGTCATCATTTTTATTTAGAATGGCTTCATATTCTTCTTGAATGCTTTTGTAGTTTGGAAGTAAATCATTCGTTAATTTATAGAAAGGAATAACTCTAAATTTACGATATCCACCATTATGATATGTGTAAAGTAAATCTCCTCTTACATTGTCAATACTAATGGTTGTTGTATCGTTTTCTACGACTTTATGAATATCTAAGGAAGCAAGTAGGCCAATACGTTTCATTAAACCATCTTGTCCAGAAATAAAGTTTCCTAAAGAGTAAATAACAACTGTTTTACCAATATGTTCAATAGGTTCAATAACATGTGGATGAGAACCAATAATAATATCTACACCTAAATCAGCAAGAAATTGAGCTTGGTCTCTTTGCTCTTTCGTTGGTGTATGGGTATATTCAACTCCCCAGTGCATAGCGACCATTACGATATCTACTTTATCTCTTACTTCTTCAATATCTTTTTGAACGGTTTCTTTATCAAATAAGTTTACTAAATATTCTTTTCCATTTGGTACAGGTATACCATTGGTACCATACGTATAAGATAAAAATGCATAGGTAATTCCATTTTTTTCTCCGATATGACTTCTTGCACGGTCTTCAAAAGAATCATAACTTCCGGCGGTCATAACATTTTCTTTTTCTCTCCAATAACTTACAGAATTTAAAATGGCGGTTTCTCCTCTATCCATTGTATGATTGGTAGCAAGACTTACTAAATTAAATCCCGTTTTTAAAAACGCATCTCCAACTTCTTGAGGAGAATTAAATCTTGGATAGTTGGATAAACCAAGTTCTGTTCCACCAAGAATGGTTTCTTGATTGTAGTAGGCTAAATCATAGTTTTTAATAATAGGGGTAACATCTGCTAGTTGACTATCAAAGTTGTAGGTACCATCACTTTGTAAACCATCCTTGTACACACCTGAGTGATATAAAGCATCTCCAACCATTACCAAGGAAACATCATATTCCTTTCTTGGATCTTCTACAGGTGTAGGTTCCGTAGGGGTAGGGGTTGGATTTTGTGGTTCTGTCGTACGAAAACTTTCCACAAAATAAACAGATAATGTTCCTAATAATAGAACAAGGAATGCTACAATCCATATCGTTCTAATCTTTCTTTTTTTCATATTTTACTCCACTTCTATTTTCTTACGTTTATTGTAACATAAAGATTTTATTTTGAAAATATAAAACCAATCAATAATAAAAAAACAATACTTGTAAAATATTATGTATTGCTTTTATATTGAATATGTATTTTGAACTTATTTCCTTTTAAATAAATGGACAACTTTACCAGCCATTAACACTATGGCATCACTTTGTTTCATGGCAATGGTTTTGAAGTAGGCTTTTCCTCCAACAGTTAAAGAAGAAATTAGTGAAGTCACAAGAATCGTTGCTATTAAAATTGGAATATTCGTTTTCATAGTTAAGTATAGGGTTAGGGTAGCACCTAAACTACCACTAATGATACCACAAATATCTCCCACTATGTCATTACATATACTAGAAACTTTCGTACTATTCTTAATTAGATAAAGACAAGCAGAGGCTTCCTTTATTTTTTTAGAATTCCTAGCGTGAAAAGGTGCTTCTTTGGCTGTTAGTGTGGCAACCCCAATCATATCAAATACAATTCCAATTGAAATAACGAAAACTAAAACTAGAATTAATAGAATTATATTTAAATCAGAAAGAGAAGAGGATAATCCACTAAAAACCATTGCTAATACAAAAGAAATAAGAAAGACTTGTAGAATCCATTTGTTTTTCATAGTAACCTCGCTTTATTAGAAAAAAAGTTCCGAAGAACTTTTCTATACAACTTAAAAGTGGTTTCTCACAAATTAATTTTACGGCTTAGGTCGAGTTGAATTTCTCTATTTTCTCGCCTTCGGTTACCCTAAGGTGATTTCTCATTATGGAAAATAATTAAATGTCACCATTTTAATTACTCGATTGCCACTTAGTCCGTACCTTAATCTTTGTGATGTTGACACTCTAGAGGTTTTCCCAAACACCCATTCTAATACTTATTCGCTTTTGCAGTAATGTTTTCAAAAGATATCCCACATTACCACGCACGACATGTGCTTTAATCGTTTCTTTGCATCGATAAAAGGAGGTTGGTTATATGCCATTATAACTTTCCTTAAATCTTAAATTATATATCCACCCTCCTCTGGGCGAAGAAAGCAGAATATATAAAGTGCCTTCGCACAATTGATAGATTTTTAGCCCTATCTTCATATTATTTTGGTGACTAGAATAATGCACCACATGCCTACATTATAGCAGGTTTACACGAATTTGTCAAATTTTCTTCCTTGTTTTGAAAAAAAGTATTGACTAATTTAGTTTATGCTTCTTTTCTAAACATATGTTATTTACGATAAAAAGTTTTTTACATACAATACACTAGAGGAGGTAACTTTTAATGAATCCTTATGAAAAAGCCTTAAGAAAAGTAGAAGAGGTGAGGGAAAGACAAAAAACACCTCTTGTTTATACAAGTATTCGTTCGATTACAGGGCCAACGGGACCTATGGGTCCACAAGGACCACAAGGACCAAGAGGAGAAGAAGGTAGTATGGGTCCAACCGGACCGGAAGGAAAAATGGGACCTCAGGGACCTCAAGGAGAATCTGGAGCAACAGGTAGTATGGGTCCAACGGGACCTTGTGGAAAAGATGGAACTAGTGTTACGATTCTAGGCTACTTTGATACTTTTTCAGAACTTGAAAAAAATCATCCCAAAGGAGAAGAAGGAAATTCTTATTTGGTTGGAGAATATTTATATGTTTGGTCGGAGGAGACAGGAACTTGGCAAAATGTTGGTTTGATTCGTGGACCACAAGGAAGTATTGGACCAACGGGTCCTGAAGGAAAACAAGGACCTACCGGACCCACCGGAAAAACAGGAGCACAAGGACCAAAAGGAGAACAGGGAGTACAAGGAATTCCGGGACCTCTTTCTATCCCATCTGCTATGTTTATTACCACAAGTGAAGATGTTGAACCAAATGGAACAGAAGTAAAGCCTGGTTATTCCATTCCTATTGCGATAGAAACATTAGATACCGATAACAATTACTACTTTAGCGACCGTAATAGTACCTTAACTTTTTATAATCCTGGGATTTATCGTATTGATATTTTAGTACAAGCGAAAACAACGGTAAATGTGAGTGCCCAACCTGGTTATAATGTTATTTCAGTTGGTCTTAAAAAAGTAGGAATTGTAGAAGAACCAACAATTTATGTTGGCAATTCCGTTATTGGAAATCCCAATACACCAACTCTACTTGTTGCAACAGGATACGTGAATTTAACTACACCAAATGAATGGTTTGAAATTATAAATACCGGAAAGTATCCGATTATTGTAACAAGTCCAAGCATTGATGAATTAAATACGGAATCTTCTTTTGCAAGTCAAGCCGTCACGATTTTTATTCAAAAAATAAAATGATTTTGCTTATCAGTGGAATCATTTTTATATAAAATAGTATTAATAATCAAATAAATTATTCTATAATTTCTTGACTAAAATATAAAAAACGATTAAATGAAGTTACGATTTTATAGTAAGAATCTATTAGAAAATAAAAAAATTTTGGTATAATGTATTATATATATTTGATATCTATTTAGGAAGTGATAATAGTGAAGTCGTTTAATTTGATTATTAAAAGTTTTAAAAATACAAAATTTAGAATTATTTTATATATAGTTTTTAGTATGCTAATTGCATATTTAACAACATTTATACCTGTAATAATTCAATATTTTCTAGATATTTTGTTAAAAGAAAAAGTTCATAATAATGTAATTGAAATCTTTTTAAATCTATTTAATGGCAAATTGTCATTTATACCTACAATGTGTTTATTGCTTCTATTAATAGAATTACTTCTTATATTTATAACTTATTATAGAACTATGTTAAAAAATAAAATAATTCAGGAATTTCAATTCAATATAAAACAAAAATTATTTTATCATATACAGAATTTAACTTATCAAGAGTTTTATAAAAAATCATTAGCAGATTTAATACAAAATATAGCGGATGATGTTAATGGTATAGTTACTTTTATTGATAAACAATTAACATATCTTTTAGATATAATTTTAATCCTAATATTTGCTATTGCACAATTATCTAAATTAGATATTAGTTTATCGTGTATCATTTTAATTTCTGCTTCTATTATGATTTTATTATCTATTTGGTTATTTAGAAAATCTAGACCAATTGTTAAGGAACGAATTGAAGCAAGAAGAAAATTATATGATAAAATTGATGATAATTATTCGAATTTTAAATTTATCAAAGTTAATAATCTTCAAGAAAAAGAAATAGAAAGATTCGAACAAGTGAATCAAAATAATTTTATTGCTAATAAGAAAAAAGTTGTTACTGATGCAGTTTATAATATGACTGTAACTAATATTAATAAAGTTCAAAATCCTTTTATATTTATTTTAGGGACCTTTTTATATATAAAAGGTATTATATCTGTAGGTAGCATTTATGTTACGATTAGTTACTCAAATAAAATAGGAAGAGGTTTTCAATCGTTTGGTGAAATGTTTGAATGTATAAATTCTTTTGCCATTTCTTATATTCGTTTAAATGAATTATTAAATTTAACTTTAGAAGACAAAGATAATAATTTAAAAATAACGAACTCAAAGATAGTATTTAAAAATGCAACTATTTTTGTTAATGGCGAAAAATTACTTACTAATTTAAATTTTAGTATCAATCCAAATGATAATGTCTTAGTTGTAGGTGCAACAGGAAGTGGGAAATCAATTTTAGTAAAAACTCTCGTTGGTTTTTATGAGTATGAAGGAAGCATTACTATTGGTGGTTATGAAGTTAGGGATTTGAATAAGCAAAATGTTAGAGATACTATTTGTTTATTGTTGCAGGATTCCTATTTGTTTTCTAAAACCATTGCAGAAAACATAAAAATTTTAATGCCTTATATGTCGGATGAAGAAATGGTAGCTTTATCTAAAGAATTTGCTTTTCACGATGATGTAGAAAAATTTTACAAAAAATATGAAAGTATGTTAGGAAAAAATGGTTTAACTTTATCTAAAGGTCAAAGGCAAAGATTAGTTTTAGTAAGAGCATTTACTAAGGAAAAACCAATCATGATATTTGATGATTCATTTAGTGCTATTGATAAAATGAATAAGAAAATAATTCTTGATAATTTATTAAGTAATATGAATAGCAAAAATACAAAAATTTTTATTACTCATAATGTTAGCTTAGCACCACAATTTAAAAAAATATTATTTTTAGATAATAAAACTGCCTATTTTTCAACACATAAAGAATTATTAAATATTGAAAATTATAAAAAATTATATGATTTAAGTTTAAATAATATAGGTGATGATTATGCTTAATAAGAAATCTTTAAAAGAAATGTTTCATTTTACTACCAATCAAAGAAAAACTATCAAAATCGCTAGTATTTTATTTGTTAGTTCACTACCATATTTATTATTTTATCAAGTAATATTATCATTGGTAGTAGATAACTATATGCCAAACCAAAATTTGAAAATGGTGTGTGTTTTATCAGGAATATTACTAATCATTATAGTAATTCGATTTGCATTTGATTATTATACAGAAACAAAAAGAAAAATTTGTTACTATGATAACGATAAGCAAATTAAAAGTAAAATATTTAGTGCTTTACAATATACTAATGTAAGTGAACTTGATAAAATTCAAACAGGAAATTTGTTAGAACTAACTACAAACCAAAGTTTTAATGCTAGTCAACTATTTATTTGGAATTTTACTGGCATATTTGCAGTAAGATTAAGAAGTATACTAGTGATTTCTATAATAATGATGTTTATTAATTTTAAAATATCTTTAATTATAATTGGAATATTCATAATTTCTTATGTAATTCTTTGGCCATTTTATAATGCAAATATGAAAAACTATCAACAAATATTAAAAACTATACTTGATTTACAAGGAAAAATAAATGAATATATTGAAAGTTATTCAACTACTAAGACATTAAGGCTTGAAGAAATAAATATGGATGAAATAAAAAATCTACTAGAGAAAAGTAAATCAAAATATTTAAAAACAAATAAAATTTTAGCTTTGCATACATCATTTTTTACTTTATTAACTTTTTTTGCAATAATTATCACCTTAATTATAGGTGGTAATGAAATAATAATGGGTGTTGGTGTTGCATCAACCATAATGCTATTAATTGATTATATAAATGATATAAATGACCATATGCAAAATTTATTAAGTCATACGCATGGCATACTTAACAAGTATAATGCTTTTTTAAGAATATTTAAAATTACTAATTTGTCAAAAGAAAACGATATGGGTACTAAAAATTTAAATGAAGTGCAAAGTTTGGAATTTAAAAATGTTAAAATGAGTTATGATAATGAAAATATAATTCTTGAAAATATTAATTTAAACATTGATAAGCCTATGACTATTGCTATAGTAGGAAAAAGTGGTTCTGGTAAAACTACATTTGTGAATTTGATTCCTAGATTTTATGAATTATTAGATGGTGAAATTTTAATTAATAGTATAGATTATAAAAATTATAAACTAAATCAACTTAGAAAAAATATATCCTATGTTTTTCAAGAACCCGTTATATTAAATATGTCTATAAAGGAAAATCTTTCTTATGGATTGGATAAAATTCAATTTGCGGAAATAAAAAATGTTTGTAATCAATTAGGATTAGATAAGAAAATATCCTCTTTGCCAAACGGATATGACACAATTATAAATGCAAAAACAGATTTATTGTCTTTTGGGGAGAAACAATTATTAAGTTATGCAAGAGCAATACTTAAAAATGGTGATATTGTGATATTAGATGAAGTAACTTCTAATCTTGATTTTAAGTTTGAACAAAATATCATTGAAGCAAATAAATCACTACTTAAAGGAAAGTTTGCATTTATTATTGCCCATAGATTAAATACTATTAAGGAAGCAGATTTAATAATATTCATTGAAGACAAACATATTGTAGAAATGGGAACTCATAATGAACTATTGAAATTAAAAGGAAAATATTTTAAGTTATTTATGACTAAATAATTTTGCTTATTCAGTGAAATCATTTTTTAGTATAATTTATTTTTCGTTTCAAAAACTTTTTGCTATAATAAAAAGAGAAAAGGAAGTATGGCTATGTTAAATGCAGTAAAAAGAGGAGCTATTGTTGTACTTGGAGTCCTTTTACAATTTGGATTTTCTATTTTAATTCGTTTATTTTTTTATAAGTATTTAGGACTCATTACACTTTTTTATAGTTTAGCAAGTATCTTAATTGTACTGGGGATTTTAAAAGAAAGTACAAGACTATCCAATGATTTACCTTGGATTATTCTTATTTTAATCTTTCCTATTTTTGGGACGATTTTATTAATTACATTGGGAAGAAATTATTCTAAAAACAAATTGTTAAGAAATATTTTTGCTTATGAAAAAAAATACAGTTCAGATTTTGTACAAGACGAAAAGATAAAAAAAGAAGTAGAGGATAGGGGATTGGATAACATTTCTTATTTACTCAATCGAACCAATTTTGTTGTGAGTAAAAATAATGACATTACGTATTATCCTTATGGAGAATTGTTTTATCCAGAATTATTAAAGGAACTAAAGAAAGCCAAGAAGTTTATTTTTATGGAATACTTCATTATTAATGAAGGGGTTATGTGGAATGGGATTTTGGATATTTTAAAGGAAAAGGCAGGGGAAGGTGTAGAGGTCCGTATTTTATATGATGATATGGGTAGTATTGCTATGCTAAAACCAGATTATTCAAAAGAACTAGCCAAGTTTAATATTAAATGTATACCATTTAATAAGTTAAGTCCTTTTAAAGGAATATTTATGAACAATCGAGACCATCGCAAGATGACGATTATTGATGGTGCAGTTGCTTTTTCAGGTGGTGTAAATTTAAGTGATGAGTATATCAATATTAATAGTAAATATGGTGTATGGAAAGACAATGGTATAAAAATTGTTGGAGATGCCATTTGGAATTTAACGGTGATGTTTTTAACACTATGGAATGCCAATCGCAATGAAGATAAAGACATTACCAAGTTTAAATACACATTTGCTAAAAGAGAAGAAAATGGGTATGTCATTCCTTATGGGGTTGCTCCACTACATAAAGATTTAATTGGAGAAGATGTCTATATCAATATGATTAATAGTGCGAAAAAGTATTTGTATATTATGACACCTTATTTAATTATAGATACGGATATGGTAAACGCTTTATGCCGTGCTGCAAAAAGGGGAGTGGATGTACGCATTTTAGTGCCGGGAATTCCTGATAAGAAAATTGTTTATACGCAAACTGTCTCTTTCTTTAAAGTACTACATGATAACGGTGTAAAGATATTTAAGTTTCGTAAAGGATTTGTGCATTCCAAAGTATTTGTTTCGGATGATATAAGAGCCGTTGTTGGAACCATTAATATGGATTATCGTAGTTTATACTTACATTTTGAAAATGGTATTTATATGGAAGAAGTCAATGCGATAAAAGAGATTTATAAAGATTTTGAAACAACCTTTAAAGAATGTCAAGAATTACAAGATAAGGATGTAAAATCAGGATTTCTTAAATCTTTGTGGCAAGCCATTTTACGATTATTTGCACCTTTATTTTAAAGCAAAAAAGTCCAAAAGGGCTTTTTAATTGCTTGCTTTTTGCTTCCAATACATCTTATTTCCTTTGAATATGTATTCTACTTTCTCTTCATCTTTTAAATAGGATAAATAAGATTTTATAGTACTTCCAATTAAGAAATATTGATTTAAATTCATTTCTAAATGATAGGCGTTAAATAGTTTTTGGACTAATTCTTCAAACGTTATTTCTTCTTGGCAAATGTCTTGAATTTTATCTAAAACTTCTTTTATTTTCTTTCTATTTAAAGTAATCAAATTGCTTAGGTCATTGATTGCTTCAACGTGAGAAGGAATATACAAAGTACCATTTAAAGTAGATAAAAAATCAAGAGTATTTAAGTATTCACGGACATCATAAAGAAAGAAAAGATGGTATTTGTTAATCGTTTCTTCACTAAATAAAGCATCTCCTAAGAAGTAAACATTATCACTTGTTTTAATACCAATCATAGCAAAGAAATGTCCTTTTAATACAAAATAGTCTAGACCATCAGGTAAATGATTTTCTATTGGTAATACAGTCGATTCTTTAGCAAGTAAAAATTTGTTTTGCAGTTCTTTAAAAGGATATCCACCATATAAGAAGGATGACTCTAAAATAGGATATTCCGTAAAACATTTTTCTATGTTATAAGCAAGAATAGCGCAATTGGTTCTATCTTGAATCACTTTATTTCCTCCAATATGGTCAGCATTAGAATGGGTGTTAATAATTCCTTTTACTTGCCAATTTTTTTCTTCTAGTATTTTTAGAATTTTCTTTCCGGCATCTTTATCATTACCGGAATCAATAAGATAAACGTTTTTTTCATCTACTTGATAAATTCCGATATTGGTAGGATTTTTAATGTAATATGTTTTTTCTCCAACTTGAATTAGTTCCATAACTTTAGTCCTTTCTGTTAAATTCGTTTTAATTAACTATAGTATAACACAGAAAAAGCAAACGTGGTTGTTTGCTCGTTCTAAAATCTACTTATTTACAATAGTTTATTAAATCGCTAATGGATTTTTTGCTATTCTTTTCAATTACCCAATACTCGTTTTCTGTATCAAAGTTACATCTATATACATCATAGAAAAGAGTATCATAGTAGATAACATTTCCTGTTGTAGTTGTTTTGATTCTAAATCTTGGTGCTTGTTGATTTAGTTTTACATTGCTATAATCTAACACAAGTAATAGGGCGATAATGAAAATCGTATATCCTATATTTAGTAGTAATCTTTTTCTAAATGTCTTTCCTTTATTTAGAATGGTAAAACCAAGTAAAGAAATAACTATACCGATAACAGAATAAATAGAACCCCAACTGCTTTCACTAGGGAATACGGAAAAAGCACTGAATATTAAACCTAATCCAAAGAACAATAAAATTTTAGCAATTAATTTGTTTTTTTCAGATACTTTTTTATTTGAATAATTAATTGTATCTATTATATTTTCTTCGCTCTTTTTTTCAATATCTTTTTCTTCTATCTTTTCACCAGCAAGTAGTTCATTTATAGTTACACCTAAAAGTTCACTAAGTGGTTTTAATAAGGACATATCCATTAAGCATAAACCTCTTTCCCACTTACTTACAGCATTTTTGGTAATTCCTATTTTTCTGCTAGTTCTTCTTGCGTTAATTCTTTTACTTTTCTTTGTTGGGCAATAAATTTTCCAATTTGTTCTTGATTCATCATTTTTTCTCCTTTCAAGAAGAACTATACTATTTTTAATAAATTTTTAAACATACCAAAGGTTTACTTTTGTTTTTTTCGATTATTTTTCTATATTCCATAAGTAAATAAAATGAACAGGACAAAAAGAGAGTCTAATAAGTATGCTGTAAATAGTATAACATAAAAAAAGCAAATCCCAAGTAGAATTTGCTAGTTCTCAACTTCAATATCTCCACAATTATTTTGAATTTTTAAAGTAACATCGGCTTCGTTCGTATTCTTATTTATGCTTACTTTTCCTAAATCTGTTTTTGCATCAATAAATAGTTCGTTTGTTAAACCTATCTCTATATCTCCATAATCATCTTTAATATAAGAATCCTTCTTTAAGTTGATGTTATTTAATTGAATATCACCACAATCGTTTTCAAGATGAAGAGAATTCGTTACTGTTTCAATTTCTATATCTCCATAACTATTTTGTACTATTACATCCTGGATAGTAGAAATCGTAACGTCTCCACAATCCTCATTAATGGTTGCATCATTTGCATTTTTAATTTCTATATCTCCATATTTATTATCAACTTTAATACTTTTTCCTGCAAGTATTTTTACGTCTCCACAATCTTCTTTTATATCCATTGTAGCATTTAAAAATGTATCGATAGAAATATTGCCATATTTATTTTGAATGGTAATGGTTCCATCAAAGTCTTCTGGTAGTTCTATTTCTATTTTGGTGGCTTTTTGGTTGAAACAAAATCCTATACAATTTTTTTCATTTGTTTTAATCGTTAAAGTATCAAGGGTTGTATCAACGTTTGTATCTTCTTTTTCACCATAAATTTTAGTTGTAATCTGATTTGTATTGGAATGATTTATAAAAATATTACTTGTTGTTGCATCAATAGTAATCTTTTTAAAGTTTTCTTCATAGGTCGTATCTACTATTAATTCTTCACTATTTTGTAATCCAAGTTTCAATCCTTTCAAAGAAAAGCCGTTTTGGATAAGTCCAATATAAAATACGGTTAGTCCAATCATAAGAATGGATAGTACAATAATTAAAGTTAGAATCCATTTTTTATTTTTCATCTTTCGTACCTCTAAGCATAAATATTAATTTTAAGATTTCTTCAAATAATCCATAGATGACCCATATAATCCACGTTAAATTCCAAGCCATTGTTTTAAAACTAATAACTAAATAAAAAATTAAAACGATAATCGCAACTACATTCGAGATTTGATTGATTAATTTTTCTGTTTCTGTTTCTTCTTCGTCATTTTTTATTTTTTTATAACGAATACATACATAAACAATGATACCGGTCGCAAGTCCACAAATAAGCAAGAATAGGGCAGATGCAACAATAGGATTCATATTTAAAACAGGAATGGCAATCATAATCCATACAATTGATATGAAATAAAGTAGAATACTTATGGCAATTCCTTTGGCTTTTTTATTACTCTTTTTCATTTCTTCTTCAAAATCAAATATAGGTTTCACTTTTTTTGAAGGTTCCTTTTCTTTTAATTCAATAAATAATTCGTTAGGAGTAATACCATACAATTCACATAAAGGAACAATTTTATCAAAGTCTGGTGTGCTTTGGTCCGTTTCCCATTTTGAAATTGTTTGTCTTGTAACATTTAATTTGTCTGCTACTTCTTCTTGAGATAATTTTTTCTCTTTTCTTAATTCTAATAATCTTTCACCTAAATGATTCAAATCTTTCACCTCACACCTAAATTATATCGTTTCTTTTGGTTGCAATCTACCTGTTTGAGTTGGAAATTTGTCAACTGATGCTAACATTTGCTTTGCAAATCTATCTTTACTATCTATTTGCTTTTACTTTTTGAAGGATGGTAAGAAAATGTGTCTTAATCCACTTATCGCTATATCCTCGTTTTCTAAAATAGTCAATGACTCTATTAATAGCAATTTCTGGGTCAAAGACTTCATCTACTCTCTCACTACCTAAATTAGCAAGCCATAATTTAAATGGTTCTGCTTTAGGACTTGGAACTGATTCTATAAGTCTAAATATTCCTTTAGTGTTTAAAGTATCAGTTCCTCTTAATTTTCCATCTTGTGCTTTCATTTTCAACTGCACGATATTTTCGTGCAGTTGACTTCCTTCCTTTTCTAATTTTCTTTTTAAATCACTCCAATAATTTCTAGGAATATTGGCATTTGTTAAAACGGATATTACATCTACCACACTAAAGTAATAGTCTCCTTTTTCGCTATCCCAAATACTTCTTATTTCTTTACCTTCAAATAAATTTGAAATGGTTTCTAATTTGTTTTGATTCATTTTTCTAACCTCCTGTTAAAAGCATTATATCAAAAAAAGCAAACCAAAATGATTTGCTACAAATTTACTTATTCTTTTTGAATAAGAATTTAAAGATTGTTCTTACGAGTGGTTGAATAAAAAATAGTTGAGAAAAATAAGCAAAAGGAAAATTAAAACAAATTAATTTCAACCAATTCGCAAGTAAAGTTACAATATGAAATCCTGCATAGTATGGATAATATAAGAATGCTGCAATTAAACTCATAACAGGAACCATTATTGCAACCGTTGCACAAATAACGGCTGTTTCAAATTGAACAGGGTCTGTTTTTTTGATATCAAAATTTTTACAAGCCATTTTAAAGGAAAAAGGACTACCAACTAGCATTTCCATACAATAAGCAAAACAAAATTCTGTTAAAACAACAGCCCAAATGGGTAAATAGCGCCCAAACATATACACACCACCTAAATGGTTAATGGCAATTAAAACACTACTTTCTCCAGTTGCATTCATTAAAGTACTACCATTTATGACATACAAACTATAAAATACATAAGCGTGTACTGTAATCAAAACCGTGATAAAAGCAAAAATTGCTCTTTCCTTTTTATTGGATGGCATAACATTTCACCTCCTTATTTTAGACAATAAAAAACACATATAGAGTTATCCTTAGTTTCCGTAATCAGATTTACGAGCAGGATGCTCTACATGTGTCGTTTACTACTATTCTTTGCCAAAAACATTATAGCAAAGTTTTTCTTTTTGTGTAAGAAAATTTTTACTTTTCTATTTTTTTAAATTCACTTAGTAAAAGTATCATTCCTAAAAGGAAAGATAAAATATCGGCAATTAAAGCACTCCATAACATTGTAACAACACTTTCACTTATTTTGGCTAGTAATAAAATGGCTGGTACAAAAAAGAGAACGTCTCTTGATAAAGCAAGTAGAGTGGATTTAAAACTAGAACCCATTGATTGTAAAAGAATAGATAAAGATTTTACTAAGCAAGTTAGAATAATTCCTCCTAAGAAAATTTTTAAACAGTATTGGGCGTATTCTAAGTATTCAAAAGAATTTCCTTTACCAAATAGATTAATAATGAACGTTGGAAAAAATTCAAAGAGTAAAAAAGCAATGCAACCAATCAAAAGATTTATGATAAGGATATATTTGATGGTTTCTTTTACTCTTTCTATATTTCCTGACCCACGATTAAAACCAATGATTGGCATACCACCTAATGAAACTCCAATGACAATAGATACAACAATACCAAATATTTTCATACAAATTCCAATGACTGCAAGTGGGATAACGACTCCATAAGGATTTCCTGTTGAAGATAGAGTTGTATAGCCATATTGTGTTACTAAGTTATTCGCAACAGCAATAATAATCACAATGGCAATTTGCGTAATCAAGGATGCAAGACCTAAAGAAAGTATTTTTTTACAAATTTCTTTATCTAGTTTTAAGGCTTGTTGGTTGATAGAAAAGTATTTGGCTTTCCTTATATAGAGAATACTTACTAAGAATGTTAAAATTTGACCAAGAATGGTTGCAAGTGCTGCACCTTTTACTCCCATATGAAATACAAAGATGAAGATTGGGTCTAAAATGATATTGGTAATAGCTCCTAGCATAGTAGCAAACATTGCATAATTGGGACTACCATCACTACGAATGGATGCATTTAACCCTTGACCGATAATATAAAACGGTAGGCCATACGTAATAATTTGTAAGTAAGATTTTGCGTATTCATAGCATAAAACTTCGTTTGGATTACCTCCAAAAATTTTTAAGATAGGGTTTTGAAATAGAAGACCAAGAATGGTGAGTACAAAAGAAATACCAACTAAAAGTAGTAAACCATTTCCAATAGATTTATTTGCTTGGTTGTTATTCTTAGCACCTAAAGATAGATTGAATAAAGCAGCAGCACCATCTCCAATAAGGAGAGCAAAAGCAAGGGCAATCACGGTAAAAGGATAAACAATATTGGTAGCGGCATTTCCAAAAGCACCGGCATCACTCCAACCGATAAAGATTTGGTCAACAATGTTATAAAGTGCTGCAACAATCATACTAATGACACAGGGAATAGCAAATTTCTTTAATAGTTTTGAAATTTTGTCCTTTCCTAAATCAAGTTCTTTCATATATATAATTCCTCCTTTATTTTTAAGCAAATAAAATACGTAAGCCCTTATTCAACTGGACTTACGCATTTTTGCTACTCATTGATTCATTGACTTTCGTTTTTTTTACTCAACGTTATTCATTGTAGCACAAATTTTTATTTTGTGTAAGAAATTTTTATAGCAATTTATTTTGCGGATATAATTGGCATTTCATCAAATAAATTTGTTTGGTAGTCTATTTTAATTTCCATATTATGTATATTATATTTCTTAATCCTATCTTCCAAATATTGAATCCATTTTTTATTTGACCAATCCTTTTCATTAAATAGTTGGTAGTCTTCTTGTGGATATAAAGCACAATTACATAAATAGATGCAAAATGGGATTTTATTTGTTAAACATTCTTTTATTATAATTTCTGTTGTCATACAAGGTCTAAAAGCAACAACACTATTATATTGTGAAAAATTAAAATGATTCTCTATTTTTTGCTCAATAATTGGGAATTTAAAATCTTTAATAACAACGGTTTTATCCAAAGCCGTTATTTGATAATTATTTTCAGAGATAATGTAAGATAATATTGGAATGGCACCACATCCTACTTCTAACATATTATCCTTTAAAAACTGATCCTTTTTTAGATAATTATAAAAAATATAATAATCAGATTTTTTTATATCAATTAAATTTAAGTAACAATATATTTGATTTATTAAATCATTGTTTATTGTATATCCATTCAGTATATTTTTAAATTCATTTTTTGCATAATCAGGGTATAAAGAACTATATTTATTTAAAAATTCAGTAATTTTTGTTTCTTTAATATCTTTAGTCATATTCATTCACCACTTTTTTACAAATTATAACATAAGTTTGTTGCAATTCAAAAAAAAGGCAGGATTTATAAAACTGTTATCGATTTTATTTATATTATAGAATTAACTACATATTTTAGTGTTGTTGTTTTGATTAAATATAGTATAATTTTATTAGTTGGAGGCATTCTATGGAACATATAATGAAACTTTATGAGTCTAGTTTTAATGACATAAAGTCTGGCAAGAAAAAAAGAGAATATAGAGTTAATGATGAAAAAAGGAAATTAGTAAGAGTTGGAGATACTATTAGATTTTTAAAACTTCCTAATTTAGATGAAGAATTTGTTGTTGATGTTAAAGGAATAGAAACTTTTGATAATTGGTATGATTGTTATTCTAAATATTATGAAGAAGATTTTAAAGATAGATATGAAAGTGTTGATGCTATTGTTCAAGATACTTATGATAGTGGTTTTTATACTAAAGAAGAATCTGAAGAAAATGGTTGTGTGATTTTTTCTATTAAAAAGCACAGAGTTGCTCATCTTAATTCAACTGCCTGTTATTTAAAAAAGGATAACAAAGTATTAATGATTAAATTTACCAAAAAGTGGGGGCATGTTTATGCTCCTCCTGGTGGTAAATTTGAAGAAGGTGAATCACCTTTAGATTGCATTATTAGAGAATTTTATGAAGAAACGGGTTTAACATTACTTAATCCTAGATTGCAAGGTATGTCTTATTGGAAAGATAAGGAGGAAGGAATTATATTTGTATATACGGCAGAGGAATTTGAAGGTAATTTAAAAACTATTTCAGAAGAAGGAACGTTAGAATGGATTAAGTTGGAAGATTTAGCAAATATTCCTCAATTTGACCAAAATAAAATATTTACTCCCTTTTTATTTAACAAAGAATTATTTGAAAGCAAAAGTTTGTTAGATAATAATGCAAAAGTTTTAGAAAACAAAATAAGAAAAATGTAGGTGATTCAATGAAATCAATAATGGTAGATATGGATAGTGTATTAACCTCTGGAAATTTTTCTAAAATATTAGAAGATTATTTAGGATACATACCGGATTATAAAAATATAAAAAATTATTATGTTCAAGATATTTTAGGAGATAAGAAAGAAGATTTTTTTAGTAAATTTAAAGATATAGATATGTATGCAAATGCAACACTTTTGCCAGATTGCTATAATGTATTAAAAGAATTGAGTAAATATTATACTATTTATATATGTACTGATTATATTTGGAGAGAAATAGTGGAGTTTGCAGGTACCAATCTAAAAAATAAATACAATTTTCTCTATAAACAATTAGACTTTATTAATCCTAAAAATTTTATATTTACTGCTGATAAGTCTATTATTAATTGCGATATAAAAATAGATGATAAGATAAGTAATATTGAGGGAGCAGAAACTAAAATATTATTTACTGCGTGGCATAACAAAGACTTAACAAAAGAAGAATTGGATAATCAAAATATAATTAGGGTTGATAATTGGAAAGAAATTAGAGAACTTTTATTGAATAAAAGAAGTAAAATTTTGTAAAAATGTAAAAGGCAGGATTTATAAACTTTTCATCCTACCTTTTTTAAATCATATATGACATCCACAGTATCACATACATTTTGGGAATGCGTTACAATAATAACACATTTATTTTCTTCGTGGGCTAGTTTTTTAAATATTTCTAAAATTTCTGTTTCCGTTTGTTTATCTAGATTTCCTGTTGGTTCATCGGCGATAATCATTTTTGGATTGTAAGATAAACTTCTTGCGATAGCAACTCTTTGTTGTTCACCACCAGATAATCTTAACACTTTACGATTGGCATAGGTTTCTTTTAAACCAACTTTTTCCATAAGTTCTATGGCTTTTTGTTTTTTGTTTTTGATTTTTAAACCACTCACATCCATAGAAAGAATGATATTTTCAGCAGCAGTCATAAATGGTAATAGATTATAACTTTGAAAAACAATTCCTATATCACGATTACGATACTTATCTAAATTCATATTCTTAAGACTTTTACCATCAAATAAAATTTCACCTTCTGTACATCGCTCAAGTCCACTAATAAGGGATAAAAGAGTTGTTTTTCCTGTACCACTTCGACCTCTTATAGCATATAGTTTTCCACTTTCAAAATCAAAACTTACATTTTTTAATGCATAGTCATCTTTTGATTCGGCATCACTATATCTATAACTTGCATTTTGTACACTTAATAAAACTTTTTCTTTCTTCTTTTCTTTCATTTTTAAGACCTCTCTTTCAAAATGGTTAATGGTGAAAATCTTTGGATACTTATCATAGAAGCAATGGAACTTACGGATACAAGTGTTAATCCAATACCAAGTAATTCAAGTATTACTTTCATATCCACAACAGCATCAATTGAATCATATGCTTCTACAACAGGCATTCCTTTTCCTCGCATTTCTCCTCTATCATTTAGGTTTGGCATTCCACCATTTTTATTTTCTCCACCAAAGTTTTTAAGAGTTTCTTCTGTTCTTTCGTTACTACTATTGATTTCATTTGCAAGTAGTGAATTACTTACTTCTTTCGAACTGATGGCACCAATTCCTGCTCCAAGCATTAATGCAACAATGGAAACAAGAACAAGTTCTAATACAAATTGCATTGTTAATTTCAGTTTACTAATACCAATTGTTCTTAAAACACCAATTTCGTATTTTCTTTCACGAATATTTATCATATTAATAACCAATAAAACAATACCACCAATCAAAAGAGTAATGACTAAAAAGGTCGTTGCAAATGAATTAATATTTTCAATACTAGCAATACCACTTGTTGCTTCTTCTTCATTGGTTTGTAGTACAAAGTTTTCATCTAAACCTTTTTCATAAAATTCATTTTGTAGTTTTTCTACGCTGTCATAAGAATCAATAAGGAAGGTTGGGGTAACAGTTGCGTTTAAATCTTCGTTACTTGAAGTAACCGTTGCAACAACATTTGCGTTTGTTACAATCGTATTGGCAGAATTGGAAAACATAGACATTGTGCTTGCTTCTTCTTCGTTTTCTTTAAAAATACCAATGATTTCAAATTCGTATGTGTTTCCATCCTCATCTTCTAGTTTGATTTTATCGTTTAAGCTTAAATTATTGTAATCTGCAAGTTCTTGGTTGATAAACACATAGTTCCCATCAAAGGCAATCTCCCAAGCATTATCAGTAATTTCACTGATGGTGTAGGTTCCATTTATAAATTCATTCATAGCATCTACGGAACTATAACCTGTTAATGTAAAATCCGTAGATGTCATAGTATTTTCTTTTCCCCCACGATTACCAAAGACATTTGGCATATTCTTATCGGATTCGATTTCGGCTTTTTCAATATTGTTTCCATCTAGTCCAACACTATAGGTATAATAATAACTTTCAATATAATCACTATCTGCAAAAGATTCAACATCACTAATGGTAACACTTTCAATGTTATCAAATTTTTCTCTTGCACTTTCTCTATCATCACTTTGTGATGGGTCAAAGTCTTTCATCATATTTTCTCTGTTGAAACCAATCGTTACTTCTTTGTCATAAGCACTTTTATAAGAATCAATGAGATAACCTGCCGTATTTTTAATAGCAAGTGTAATTGTACAAGCACAAGCAATGATGAAAATAATGATTCCTATTAAAATATTCCTTCCCTTATTTCTTTTAATTGCAATCCAAGCATTTTTTAGTATAAACATACTTTTTCCTCCTTTAAAACAATATCATCTTATTTTATAAACATTAAATAAAGATTAAAAATGAAAAAAATTTTTGTAAATTTGTGTCTAAAAAAATTCAAATTCTTTTGCTTTCTCTTAGAATTTTGTATAATATTCATATAATATTGAACTATGAGGTAATTATGGAAAAAGAAGAAAAAATAAAAGCCTATAACGATTATTTGAAAACCTCTTTGGAAGATGGTAAAAGTCGTAAAAAGAAATTAAAAAGAATTCTAATTTTGCTTGTCCTTATTTTTTTAAGTTTTCCGATTCTTTTTCATCTTCCTTTTATTCAAATCTTTTTTCAATTTGCATTTGATAAAAACATACGTTACTACGAAGTAAGTGTAAACAATCAATTGATGGATGTTGATGAAGTAATCGAACCAACAATACTTATTCCTAAATTGTTGGTTGTTCAAAATGATAAAAAAATAAATTTTAACTTTGGAAGTGATGAAAAATTTTCTACTTATGAATCCGTTTTTTTAAATGTAGATTCCTATACTTGCTTTATTCCAAATAAGAAGAAAAAGACAACCATATCTTGTAGTGAATATAATAGGAACAAGGAAAATATGGAGAAAAACAATGATACTACTTATTCAATGGACATTTTAAAATATGATTTAGGTTCAAATTGTGAATATTATGGTGTATCGGAAAATAATGCAATATGTAATTATAAAGTAAGTGAAAATAGTTGGATGTCTTCTAATATTTATAATTATGAAATGGTTTATCAAGGAGAGTTTCAAAATGATATAACAAAGTACGTTCAAACACCTGCTGTTTATGGTATAAAAATTCAATTTCAATATGAGCATACGAAAGGTTTTTTGATGGTTGGATTATTAAATGATGGTGAATATTTCAGTAGGATATAATAACAAAACGATACTAAGAGTAATAAATGCTTCGCTTTCCAACTGATAACGTGATTTTATAAAAAAAATCAGTCTTTATATGACTGATAAATTCAATTTTGGAGCGGATGATAAGAGGGTTTTAAAACTTTTATCAAAAAAATATCCATCACTCGTTAAATAGATTATATTCTATTTTTATACATAAATCAAGATTTATTAAGAAACTCACCAAAAATAGATAAATAGATAAATATCTAATAAAAATTCAATGGCAATATAGGAATTTATTGATATTTATAGTATAATTATATCAACAGAAACTGGTGAAGGAGGTCAGTATGTTAGATAGTAATGATAGATATTTTGAAGTACTAAATGATATTAAAAGGACTCTAATAACAACTAGGAATAAAATAGTTGAAAATGCTAATAAAGACTTAATTTTAATGTATTATAATATCGGTTTAAAATTAATTGAAAATAATAAATGGGGATCATCTTTTATTGATACTTTAGCAAAAGATTTAAAAAT